>NZ_POTX01000126.1 GCF_003236305.1 Micromonospora endophytica
CAGCGACATCGACCGGGGGCGGGGGCGGACGGCGGTGGCGAGCACCTGCCCGGTCGCGTCGGTGAGCACGCCTTTGCTGCTCCCCGTGCCGAGGTCGATGCCGATCAGCAGTGGTGCCATCTACAGGTTCACCTCGCCGCAGAGGTGCACTGCCAGGCCCAGTTCGGCGAACATGGCGGCCTTGGCGGCGAGCGCCCGGTCGGCGGTGGCGGCGTCCGGGGCGTACACCACGTTGAGGTGGTTGGCCTTGTGCCGGGCCATCAGCTGGTCGCGGTCGACGCCGTGCAGGACCGCGTGCATGATCGGCCACTGCGGGGTGGTGGCGTCGAGCCGGCGCTGGGTCTCCTCGGCGGGCAGCTCGACGGCGGTGCCCCGGCCCAGGTCGACGTGGAGGATGCCGTCGGCGATGAAGACCCGGGACCAGATGATCTCGCCCGGCTTGGAGACGCCGCTGAGGGTGCCGCCGCCGAGCGGGAAGTACATCGGCGGCTGGCGCATGCTCCAGCTCTTGTCGTAGCCGCCGTGGTGCGAGGCGGGGACCGAGCCGGAGATCTCCATCACCCAGACGAACTGGCCGTCGTACTCCTCACCCCAGCGGATGTCGTGCAGGGTGGTGGCCGGGTCCAGTCCCATCGCGGTCCAGATCCGGTTGGTGATCAGGGAGTCCACCGCGACGCCCTCGTCGACCTCGTTGAAGTGCGGCAGCGGCGCGCCGGCGTAGAGTTCGCGGGCGCCGTCGCGGCTGGTCACCGGCGGGCGGGAGACGTTGTTGAGCAGCCCTTCGACCAGGTCACTGGCGGGTACGACGTCCTTCAAACCCTGCTGGTACTGGATGCCGACGGCGTCGAGACCGAAGTCGTCGGCGATGCGCAGCGCGGCGACGTACATCTTGAACTGGCTGTGCAGTTGGGCGTCGGTCAGCTCGGTGGCCTCGTCGGTGCCGGTGTGGAAGGTCAGCCCGGCGGCGTCCAGCCAGTCCCGGACGGCCTGGGCCTCGGCGTCGCTGACCGTGCCCATCTCGGCGACCAGCGCGCTCTGCGACAGCCGCTCCTTGTAGATGCCGAGCGGGTTGAGCAGTTCGTCGTCGATGATGGCGTTGTACATGCCCATGCAGCCCTCGTCGAAGACGCCGATGATGGCCTTGTCCCGCTTGAGCTGGGCCGCCAGCGCCCGGCCGAGGCGTACCTCGGTGTTGTCCGGCAGCGCCGGCAGGTCGCGTACGTGGCTCTGGTCGTGCTCCAGCTTGCCGGTCTCCAGCCAGGTCCGCAGCCGGGACACCGCCCACTCGTCGGTGAACTTCTCGCTCCACAGGATGGAGTGCGCCACGCCCGCCTTGGTCAGGCTGGCGGTCAGCCCGAGCAGGCCGACCAGGCCGGGGAACTCGCCGCTCCAGTTCGCCACCACCAGGATCGGTCCCTGGTGGGTACGCAGCCCGGCCAGCACGTGGTGGCTGTACTGCCAGACCGCCTCGGCGACGATCAGCGGCGCGTCCGGCGGGATCGACTTGAACACCTCGATGCCCTGGCGCTGGCTGGCGATGAAGCCGTGGCCGGCGGCCTCGTCGACCGGGTGGGCCCGGTGGACCCGGTGGCCCAGGGCGACGACCGCCGCCTCCAGGTCGGCCTCGAACTGCCGCTGCACCGGCCAGCAGGTGACGTTGGCGCTGGGCCGCAGGTCGCCGCTGGCGACGGTCCAGACCACGCCGGGCTCGGCCGACGGCTGTTCGGTCAATTCGGGAAAGGCGTAGTTGCTCACGCGGGGCTCCTTGGGGACGGCGAGGTCACAGCAGGTCGGCGGCGGTTTCGAGGGCGCCGGCGCGGGTCGGGTCTACAGCAGGTCGGCGACGGCGGTTTCGAGGGCGCGACGGTTCTCGGCCGAGATCGGGTCGAGTGGGGCGCGCAGGGCGCTGGCCGGCAGCCCGCGCAGTTCGAGGACGGCTTTGAGGTGGGCGAGGTCGCCGTGCCGGGTGGCGGCCACCGCCCGCCGCGCGCGTTCCCGGGCCACCGCGAGGGCTTCGGTGTCGCCGCTGCGCAAGGCGTCGCGGACGGCGAGGAAGGGGGCCGGCAGCGCGGAGCTGACGCCGGAGACCACGCCCGCGCCGCCGGCTGCGACGATCTCGGCGAAGTCGGCGTCGGCACCGGAGTAGACCGGCAGGTCCTGTCCGTTCAGGGCGGCCAGGTAGTCGGGGAGCACGGCGGTCGGCTCGCCACTGATCTTGACGCCGGCCAGGCCGGTCGCGGCCAGCCGGGCCAGCAGCGCCGGCGAGACAACTGTGGTGGTACGGGCGGCGAAGAGGTACCCGTACACCGGTACGTCACCGGCTGCGGCCACCACCGCCTGGTAGTAGTCGAGCAGCGCCGACTCGGTGGCCGGGAAGTAGTGCGGGGTCAGCGCCGCCAGGCGGGCCGCGCCCCGGTCGACGGCGGCGCGGGTGAGGCGTACCGCCTGGTGGGTGCTGGCGTGCCCGACGTGCCAGTAGGTGCGGTCGGGACCGAAGGCGTCGGCGGCGGCGGCGCTGACGTCCAACCGCTCGGCGTCGGTGAGGGTGGTGAACTCGCCGGTGGTGCCGGCCACGAACACCCCGTCGAGCGGGTGCTGGGCGAGTTGGTCGTACGCCGCCCGGGTGGCCACCAGGTCGACGCTGCCGTCGGCGGCGAAGAGGGTAGGTACGGCGCTGATCAGGTTGGCAGCGGGATGGGCCGTCGTCATGAGGTGTGCTCCGAGGGGTCGAGCAGGGCGAGCGCGATGCCGCGCCGCTGCCAGGTGTAGGTCACCGCGAGCCGGTCCCCGGCGGGGACCAGACAGGGGTACGAGAACTCGTTGGCGCCGGTGGTCCGCACCCCGGAGTCGGCGGGTCGGTAGCCCTCACCGGTCGGGTCGCCGAGGGACTGCTCAAGGGTTCGCCAGGGCGTGAAGTTCTCCCCCTCGTCGGTGGAGGCGGAGACGACAAGCGGCGCGCGGCTGGCCCAGTCACCGGTGGTGGGGTTGTGCGCCAGGTAGAGGGTGGTGCCGAGGCGGGCCACGGCGATGCCGGAGTTGTTGTTCGGCACCGACGAGAGCACCCCGGGTGTCCAGGTCTCGCCGTCGTCGACGCTGCTCGCCGCGACCAGCCGGCCGGCGGTGCTGCGGGCCAGCAGCCGCAGATCGCCGGCCGGGGTCTGCCAGAGTGCGGGCTGGATCGCCCCGGCGCCGGGGAAGGTGTCGTGGTCGAGGGCGATGTCCGGGGTACGCCGCCAGGTGCGGCCGTCGTCGTCGCTGAGGTCGACGAAGCAGTCCCAGCGGGGGCGTTCGCCCCAGGTTTCGGTGGATGCCCCGGCGAGCAGCCGGCCGGAGCGCAACCGCAGCGGCGGGGTGCGTACCGGGCCCCGGCCGCCCGGCTCCGCGTTCCCCAGCGGCCGTGGGGCCGACCAGGTGCGACCTTCGTCGGCCGAGGTCACCTGGTACGTCACCCAGGTCGAGATGGTGGTGCCGACCTTGAACCAGCAGACGAGTTCCCCGCTGGTACGCAGGTGCAGCACCGGGTTCCAGCAGGGGGCCAGGTCGCCACTGACCGCCACCGGTGCCGTCCAGGTGTCGTCGGCACCAACGCTCAGCCAGATCCGGGAGTTGGCCGCTCCTTCGTGGTCGCCGGCGAACCAGGCGACCACGAAGGAGTCGTCGAGCGGGCAGATGGTGCTGCCGTGGCACTGGCCGGGGACGTCCTGGACGACGAAGTGTCTCGCCGTCACCGGCTGGCCTCCACGGGCACCGGCGGGTCGGTCGGGGTGTCGCTGTCGTCGGCCTCCTGCCGGCGGGCCTTGCGCCGGGCCCGGATCCGGGGCACCGCCACGGCCAGCACACCCAGCACGATCAAGCCGACGGCGATCGGGCTGGTGTAGATGGTCTCCAACCCGCCCAGTTCCATCGAGCGGCGGAAGTTGCGTTCGGCGAGCGGGCCGAGGATCAGGCCGAGCACGATCGGGCCGGCCGGGAAGCCGTACCGGCGCAGCAGCAGACCGAGCACGCCGAACAGGAGCATCACGCCCACGTCGAAGATGGCGTTGTTGACCGCGTACGTGCCGACGACGCAGAAGGCCAGGATGACCGTCCAGAGGAACCGGTCGGGCAGTTCGAGCAGTTTCGCGACGCCCCGCATCCGCAGCAGGCTCAGTCCCAGGGCCAGTACGGTCGCGACGAGCATGATCCCGGCGATCGAGTAGACCAGGTCCGGCTGGGAGCTGAACAGTCCGGGACCGGGCTGGATGCCCCAGATGATCATCGAGCCGAGCATCACCGCCATCACCGAGTCCCCCGGCACACCGAGGGCCAGGGTGGTCAGCACCGATCCGCCGACCCCGGCGTTGGAGGAGGAGTCGGCCGCGGTGAGCCCCTCCAGCGAGCCCTTGCCGAACTTCTCCGGCTGCTTGGAGAGCCGCTTGGCCTGGTTCCAGGCGACGATGCCGCCGATGTCACCGCCGACGGCGGGCAGCACGCCGACCACGGTGCCCACGGCCGAGCCCACCGCCACCGGCTTGATCAGTTGCTTGTTCTCCTGCTTGTTGGGCCACCAGCGGCCAAAGCTGGTGATCGGTTTCTGCTGGCCCCGGGTGCGCGAGATCATCTGGCTGAACACCTCGGCGATGCCGAAGAGACCGATGATCACCGCGATGAACGGCACCCCCTCGACCAGTTGCGGGATGCCGAAGGTGAACCGGTCCGAGCCGTCCATCGGGTCCCGGCCGATGGTGCCCAGCGCCAGGCCGAACAGGCCGGCGATGAGACCCTTGACGAGTTGCTTGCCGGAGACCTCGACCATCATGGTCAGGCCGAAGATCACCAGGGCGAACATCTCCGGCGAACCGAAGCGCATGGCCAGGGTGCTCAGCGGGATCGCCGCGACCATCAGCACCCCGATGCCGACGAAGCCGCCGGCCGCCGAGGCGAACGCGGACGCGGTCAGCGCGATGCCGGCCTTGCCCTGCTTGGCCATCGCGTACCCGTCGAAGGTGGTGGCGATGGAAGCCGGCGTGCCCGGCGTGTTGATCAGAATGGCCGGCACCCGGTCACCGAACTGGGCGGCGATCAGGATGGTCAGCAGCACCGCCAGACCCGGCAGCGGGTCCATGGTCAGGGTGAAGGCGCTGGCCAGGGCAACCGCCATGGTGGCGGTGATGCCGGGAAAGGCGCCGACCAACATGCCGATGCCCGCGCCGATGGCGATGCAGAGCAGCATCTGCAGGGAGAGGAGGGCACCGAAGCCCTCGAACAGCGCGTTCACAGCGGCACCCGCAGCAGCAGACCGAACAGAACGTAGATCACGACAGTCACTCCGGCGGGAAAGAGAAGCAGGTCCTTGATCCCCCGACCGCCCGCGACCCAGGTGAGCGCGGCGACGAAGACCAGCCCGGAGACCAGGAAGTGCAGGTAGTACCAGAGCAGGCCGAAGGCCACGGTGGCCGCGACGAAACCGACCACCCGGACGATCCCGGAGCGGGAGGCGGGGCCCTCTTCATCGTCGTCGTCGGCCGTCTTCGCCGTGGCGGCCCTCGGCGTGGTGACGAAGGCGAGGACGATCTGGAGGACCGACAGGCCGATGATCCCGAAGGCGAGCGCCTCGGGCCAGATCCGGGGGCTTACCGCCAGCGCCCGGGTGGGCAACTCGATCGAGCGGGCCAACCCCAGGAGTACGGTGCCCAGCACCAGGAAGACCACCCCCGGTGCCGCCGCACGCCAGCGCGCGGCGACACCGAGGTCACCCTGGACCGGCGGGTGGTGGCTGACCATGTCAGCCGTAGATCTGACCGAAGCGGTCGTACTCGGACTGGGTGAACTGGGTTGCCTCGTCGGGCGAGGTGGCCAGCGGGGTGTTGCCGGCCTTGGTCATCACGTCCTTGAACGCCTGCGACGAGGCGGCCTTGTTGACGGCCTCGGCCAGCCGCTGCTTGACCTCGTCCGGCAGGCCGGCGGGGGCGCCCATCAGGCCCCAACCGCCGATCACCACGTCGACGCCCTGCTCCTTGCCGGTCGGCACGTCCGGCAGCGAGGAGACCCGTTCGGGAGCCAGCACGGCGAGGATCCGCAGCTGGTTGTTGCCCGCCGCGGCGGCGGACTCGCTGACCCCGGCCATCACGGCCTGGACCTCGCCGGAGACACCGGCGGCCACGGCGGGGGCGCCGCCGTCGTACGGGACCGGCTTGAAGGTCACTCCGGCCGCCTCGCCGAGGGCGAGGGTGGCGGCCTCCCAGATCGCGCCGGCGCCGGAGTTCGACACGGTGATCGTGCCCGGGTCCTTGCGCGCCGCCGCCAGCAGGTCGTCGAGCGTCTGGTACGGGCTGTTGGTCGGCACCGAGAGGGTCGCCGGCGCGTTCATGACCTGCCCGAGGATCGTGTACTGGTCGGGCTTGATGTCGGCGCCCTGGTGCCCGAGCATCGCCACCTCGACCGGGATGAAACCGATCGAGTAGCCGTCGGCGGGCCGGTCCTTGAGGTAGGTCAGGCCGACCCGGCCACCGCCGCCGGTCCGGTTCTCCACCACGATCGACCGGCCCAGGTCCGACTCCAGCTCCTTGGCCAGCGTACGGGCGGTCAGGTCGGAACCGCCGCCGGCGGCGGCGTGCACGATAAGGGTGAGGTCCTTCTCCGGGTAGTTCGCGCCGGAGGCGGTCTCGCTCCCGCCGCGGTTGGCACAACCGGTCACCACGAGGGTGCCGGCCACGGCCAGCGCGGCGAGGCGCAGCATGCGTGTGCTCATTCGTCGGTCTCTCTCTGGACGGGAGTCGGGGGGATCGCGGAACGCAGCCGCGAGCAGGTCGTCTGCAGGTGTCGGTGCAGCTCGGCCTTGACCTCTGCGACCTTTCCGGCGGTGATCAGTCCGGCGAGGTCGTGGTGTTCCCGCGCCGAGGGCGCGAGGTCGGCCAGCCGCTTGCCAGAGGCGTGCAGCAGACCTTCGATGGTGGGACGAAACTGGTTCCACAGGACGCTGAGCCGGGTCATCCCGGCGCTGTCGAAGAACGCGCTGTGGAACCGGATGTCGGCCGTGGTGAAGGCGGACGGGTCACGGTCGGCCACGGCCGTGTCCATCTCCGCCAGGGCGGTACGCAATTGTCGGGCGAGGACCTCGCGCCGGACGCCGATGGCCCGTTCCACCGCCAGCAACTCGAACGACTCGCGGAGCGCCATCAGCTCCTCGATGTCCGCGTCGCTGAGCGAACGGGTGGCCGCGTTCCGGCCCGAGCCGGCGACGAGTCCCTCCGCCCGCAGAATGCGGATGGCGTCTCGTACCGGCCCCCGGCTGACCTGGAAGGAATCAGCCAGATCCTCCTCGACGAGCCGGGTGCCCGAGGGTACGTCGCCCACGATGATGCGGCGGCGCAGCTCGTTTGCCAGCTTCTCGCCGAGGGACTCCACCCTGATCGGCCTGACGTCCAACACGTTGCCCTCCCGATAACCGTTAACAGTTAACACTTTACTTTTCCGCCGGTCAACGGCTGATGACGAACAAGTTTCTCGATGTTTCGTACCGGCGTTTTGCCTGGTAGATCCCGCATCCGTCGACGTACGGCAGGAATGCCCGACCAGCGCCGCGCACCGCCCGCGTCCCCGCGGACCCTGCCCTCGGCGGCCCGACCCACGCCCGAAGCCCGGCCCATGCCCGAAGCCTGGCCGACGCCGGGGGCCCGGCCATGCCCGAAGCCTGGCCGACGCCGGGGGCCCGGCCGCCGTCGGGCGCAGGGTTGATGTGGTGCCTCGACGCGGGCCTGGTCCCGACGTCGGCCGGCGGCACCCGCGTGGACGCATGCTCTCCAGCCAACCACGGATTCATCGGGGTCGACGACGAGAGACCGGCAGTGGAACTGCCGGTCTCTCTCTGCGGCCGCGCGATCTGTCGGCCCGGCCGTGCACGTGTTAGGAGGGGGCCCCTCCTATACACCAGGCGTTAGCAGGGGGCCCCTCCTTGCACCTCAGCTGGTTTCGCCGGCTACGGAGAAGGAGCGGAGCCGGTTGATCGCGAGCAGGGCGAAGCCGACGCTGATCAGTGCCGTCATCACCGCCGCCACGGTGACGGAGACCGTGGTGTCGAGCAGTTCGGTCGGGGCGAGTCGGTCGGCCAGGGCGATCACGTAGTGCTGGATGGAGAGCACCCGGGTGCCGGTGACCACGTTGCTGAGCAGGCCCTCCCAGATGAGCACGTAGACCAGGCCGAGCAGCACCGGTCGACGGGTGAGCAGGCTGGCCGCCACGAACAGGGCCGAGTACGCCACCGCACCGAGCGCCGCGGCGACAGCCAACGCCAGACCGAGGCGGGCCGAGGAGGCCAGCAGACCGGCGGCGAAGAGCGGCACCGCGACGGTGGCGGCGCTGACTCCGATCGCCACCGCCAACTTCGGCAGCACGATCTGCCAGCGAGGAAGAGGCGTGGTGAGCACGTGCACCACGGTGCCGTCGTCGATCTCGGCACCGAGCACGCCGGTGCCGACGATCAGCGCGACCACCGGCAGCACCACGGCCAGCCCCAGGCCGACGAGCACCGGCGGCCCCCAGTTGGCGGGAGCCACCCCCAGCCCTCGGCAGAGCACGGCCAGCGCCACCAGCAACGCGGGCAGCGGCAGCAGCAACAGGAACCGGCGGCGGCCGAGCAGCCCGCGCGCGGTGATCCAGGCGACAGTGGACATCAGGCCTCCACCAGGTAGGAGAAGACGCTCTCCAGGGATTCGTCCTCGGGGATCAACTGCCGCACCCGTACGCCTCGGGCCAGGGCCACCTTCGGCAGCACCCGGGTGAAGGCGCCGTAGTCACCGGCCCGTACGGTCAGGCCGTCCCGGCTCAGTTCGACGCCGGTGACCGAGGGCTCAGCCATCAGGGCGACGGCAAGCGCCCGGTCGTCGGTGGAGCGGATGGCGAAGACGTGCGGCCGGTTGGTCATCAGCCGGCGGATGGTCCGGAAGTCGCCGGAGGCGGCGAGTCGCCCGGCGACCATCACCTGCACGGTGCCGGAGACCTGCTCGACCTCCTCCAGGATGTGTGAGCTGAACAGGATGGTCCGGCCGGCGTCGCCGAGCGAGTGCAGCAACCCCATCATGTGCAGCCGTTGCCGCGGGTCCATGCCGTTGAACGGCTCGTCGAGCAGCAGCACCTGCGGGTCGTGCACCAGCGCCGCCGCCACCCGGGCCCGCTGCCGCATGCCCTTGGAGTACGTGCCGATCCGGCGGTCCTGCGCGCCCTCCAACTCGACCAGGGCGATCGCCCGGCGGGCCGCTGCCTGCGGATCCGGCAGCTTGTGCAGCTTCGCGGTGGCCAGTACGAACTCGTACGCGGTGAGGAAGCTGTGCACCGCCTCCCGCTCACTGACCAGGCCGAGGCGGCGGTAGACCTCGGGGTTGCGCCAGGTGGGTCCGCCGTCCAGGGTGACGGTGCCCCGGGAGGGGGCGAGGAACCCGGCCATCATGTGCAGCAGTGTGGTCTTACCCGCGCCGTTCGGGCCGAGCAGCCCGGTCACGCCGGGGCCGAGGCTCATGCTCACGTCGTTGACCGCGACCACGTTGCCGTACCAGCGGGACACCCCGACAAGGTCGAGGGTGCTGGTGTTGACGGCCGGCGGGGCGGGATTGCTGATCGTGGTCATCGTGCGGCCACCTTCCGGTAGCGGGCCAGCAGCAGGGCGACGCAGGCGGCGATCAGCGCGACGGCGGCCAGCGCGTACACCGGGCCGAAGGGGCCGAGGTCGGGGCCGCCGCCGTCCAGGCTGGTGACGATCTGGTCGCGCATCGCCCAGATGCCGATGCCCTGCACCAGGGTGGAGGGTGAGGCGAGACCGGCCAGCTGGTTCACGGTCTCCGACGGCAGGATCGTCAGCGTGCCGACGATCGGCGTGGTCATCAGGAAGACCGCGACGATCCCGCCGGCGGCGAAGGCGCGTTTGCCGGTCAGCGCGGCGACCAGCAGACCGACCGAGGCGAAGATCCCCGCCCACAGCCCGGCGTAGAGCAGCCCGGGCAGCAGGTCGAGCAGCTCGTCCCAGACCGCGCCCATTCCGTCGGAGGTGAACGCGGCACCGAAGAACATCACCAGTTGCGGCGCACCGAGCAGCAGCCAGAGCCCGGTGGCCAGGGCGAGCAGCTTGGCCAGCGGGTAGTCGGCGCGGGGCAGCGGCCGGGAGAAGTAGAGCGGGAGCACCCCGCTGCGCAGGTCTCGGGAGACCAGCTCGGGTGCGGCCACCGCGACGAAGAAGATGACAAGCCAGCTCATCGAGTCGGCGAACTGGGCGTACGTCATCACCCGTTGGCCGATCTGGCTGCTGATCGCGGTCACCGCGGCGGCGACCATGACCACGATGCCGACCACCAGCCAGGGGAAGATCTTCGCCTTGGCGCTGCGGCCCAGCCCGAAGACGGTCCGTACGCCGTGCAGGTAGAGCGCGCCGAAGACCTGCCGGCGGCCGAGCCGGGGGCCGGTGTAGCGCTGGTAGCCGATGTCGTGGATGACGCCCGTCGGCTCAGGCATGGCTGCTCTCCCTCGCGGCGAAGAGTTCGGCGACCCGGTGCCGGCGCTGATCCAGCCGGTGCAGCGGCAGGTCCAACTCGGCCACCGCACCGAGAATCAGGTCGTACGTGCCCTGGTCGGCCAGGGGGACGAGCAGCAGTCGGCCGTCCCGGCTCACCGGCAGGTCGAGCGCGGCCAACCGGGTGGCGAGCGCGTCGGTGCCCTCGCTGACCTCGACGGCGAGCACGTCGGTGGCGGAGGTCATCGCGGCGATGTGGTCGGCGCGCAGCAGCCGCCCGCCCTCGATCGCGACGAGGGTGTCGCAGATCCGCTCGACCTCGCCGAGCAGGTGCGAGCAGACGAGCACGGAGATGCCGAACTCGTTGCCGATCCGGTGCACCAGGGCCAGCATGGCGTCCCGGCCGGCCGGGTCGAGGCCGTTGGTGGGCTCGTCGAGCAGCAGCAGATCGGGGTCGTGCACCAGCGCCTGGGCGAGCTTGACCCGCTGCTTCATGCCGGTGGAGTAGCCGCCCACCGGGCGGTGGCGCTCCTCGTGCAGCCCCACGTGCCGCAGCGCCTCGGAAGCCCGTTCCCGGGCGACAGTACGCGGCAGGCCACTCATTCGGCCGAGGTGGGTGACCAGCTCGGCGGCGGACAGGTCGGGCGGCAGGCAGTCGTGCTCGGGCATGTAGCCGACCCGGGCGCGGACCTGTGCCGCGTCGGTGCTCGGATCCAGGCCCAGCACCTGGATCCGGCCGGCGGTCGGGGTCAGCAGGCCGAGCAGCAGCTTGATCAGCGTCGACTTGCCGGCGCCGTTGGCGCCGACCAGGCCGACGACGCCCGGCTCGACCGCGACGGTCAGCTCGGAAAGCGCAGTCACTCCGCCGCCGTAGACCTTCGTCAACGACTCGGTTGCGATCAGTGTCACGCCGACAGCCTAGAGAGGTTCGACAATGCGGTGATCCGGGAAACGCGCCCGGCCTTTCCCTGATTCTGGCCAGCCGGCGCCCCCTAGGGTCTGGGTAGGCGGTGGTGCTCTCGACCGATCGGCGGGCGGCTGCGAAACTGTGTGCCGGTCGCCGGAGTTGGGGGTTCGATGAGCAACGGGTGGGTGCTGCCCGACGAGGTGCTGCGGGACGCGCCGGCGTACACGCCGCGTCCCGGCGAGCTCGCGGATCTGGAGCTGTTGCTGATCGGTGCGTACGCGCCGTTGACAGGCTTCATGACCCGGGCCGACCTGGTCTCGGTCAGCCGCCGGGGCCGGCTGGTCGACGGCGCGTCGTGGCCGGTCGCGGTCACGCTTCAGGTGCCCACCGCGTTGCTGGCGCAGCTCGATCTCTCCGACCCGGACCGCCGCACGATCGTGCTGACCGACGGTGAGGGCGCGCCGGCCGCCGCGCTTGAGGTGAGCGACGCGTGGCAGGTGCGTGACGGCGTGGCGGGCGTCGGGGGCCAGGTCCGCCGGCTCGGTGACGGTGGACACGGGCCGTTCCAGCGGCTGCGTCGTACGCCCGAGGAGTTGCGGGCGCTGCTGCCACCCGGCCGGGTGCTCGGGGTGATCGCCGACCGGCCGCTGCACCGGCCGCAGCTGGCCCAGATCGCGCACGCGGTGCGTACGCTCAGCGCACATCTGCTGATCATGATTCCGGTGGGTGAGGACGGCCTCGGCGGACTGCCGCCGGAGGCGCTGGTCCGCAGCGTCTTCGCCGCCCGCGACCGGATGCCGGCGGCGACCCTGGTCGCGGTGCCGTTGGCGCACCGGCCGGACGAGATCAGCGACGCCCTGCTGCGGGCCCGGGTCTCCGCCGCGTACGGCGTCACCCACCTGCTCTCCACCGGCGAGATGCTCTCCGGGGCCGGCCTGCGGGTGCTGGTGCCGCGCGAGCTGGCGTACGACAACCGGGACGGCCAGTGGCGCTGGCGCGACGACATCCCGCCGCGCAACAGGCGGCTCGCCCTGAGCCAGCAGGAGATCGACGACCTGCTCGACCGGGGGTTCCCGCTGCCCGAGTGGCACACGCCGCCGGCGGTGGCGAAGGAGCTGAGCCGGGCCCGGCCGCCCCGACGGCAGCGGGGTCTGGTGGTGTTCCTCACCGGGCTCTCCGGCTCCGGCAAGTCGACGGTCGCCCGTGGTCTCGCCAACGCCCTCCGTGAGCAGGGCGAGCGCACGATCACCCTGCTCGACGGTGACGTGGTGCGCCGCGAGTTGACCGCGGGGCTGGGGTTCAGCAAGGCCGACCGGGACACGAACGTGCGGCGGATCGGCTGGGTGGCCGCCGAGATCGCCCGGCACCGGGGCATCTCCATCTGCTGCCCCATCGCACCGTACGCCCAGGCCCGGTCGGCGGCCCGGGCGATGGCTGTCGCGGCGGGCGCCGGGTTCCTGCTGGTGCATGTCGCCACGCCGCTTGAGGTCTGTGAGCAGCGCGACCGCAAGGGCCTGTACGCGCGCGCCCGCGCCGGCCTGCTCACCGGGATGACAGGCATCGACGACCCGTACGAGGAACCCACCGACGCCGATCTGGTGTTGGACACCACCGATCTCAGCGTGGACGAGGCGGTCCAGGCGGTGTTGCACCACCTCACCGAGACTGGTTGGGTGGAGCCTCGCCTGCCGGCGCTCTGACCGGCTGGTGGCACCGCGGAGAGACTGGGGACCGGCGATGAAGCGTACCGAGATCAGGTTGGCCGACGGCCGGGAGCTGATCTACTTCGACGAGCGGGACGACGCCGTCCGGGACCAGCCGGACCGGCGTGAGCTGCCCCCTCCCCCACCCGCTTCCCAACTGCGCCTCGATCCGCTCACCGACGAGTGGGTGGCGGTCGCCGTGCACCGGCAGACGCGGACCTTCCTGCCGCCCGCCGACCAGTGTCCGCTCTGCCCCTCCACGGCGGAGCGGCTCAGCGAGATCCCGGCCCCGGATTACGCCGTCGCGGTCTTCGAGAACCGGTTCCCGGCCCTGAGCGGACGGGTGGCCGAGGAGCCGGCCGAGATCACGCCGTTCACGCCGGTCCGGCCGGGCCAGGGGCGCTGCGAGGTGGTCTGCTTCACCGACGACCACAACTCGGCCTTCGCCGCGCTGCCGCCGAGCCGGGTCCGCACGGTGCTCGACGCGCTCGCCGACCGCACCACAGTGCTCAGCGAGTACGACGGCGTCGAGCAGGTCTTCTGCTTCGAGAACCGGGGCGTGGAGATCGGGGTGACCCTGCACCATCCGCACGGGCAGATCTACGCGTACCCGTTCCTGCCGCCGCGTACCCGCTCGTTGCTGGCGGCGGCCCGGCGGCACGCCGAGCGCACCGGCGGGCGCAACCTCTACGCCGACGTGCTCGCCGCCGAGCGGGAGGCCGGCACGCGGGTGGTCGCGGCGAACGAGCACTGGACGGCGTACGTGCCGGCGGCGGCCCGGTGGCCGTTCGAGGTGCACATCGCCCCGCACCGACCGGTGCCGGACATCCCGGCGCTCAGCGATGACGAGCGGGACGCTTTCGGCCCGCTCTATCTGGATCTGCTGCGCCGCTTCGACGGCCTGTTCGACATGCCGATGCCCTACATCGCCGCCTGGCACCAGGCACCGGTCCGCATCGACCGCGAACTGGGCCATCTGCACCTGCAACTGTTCAGCATCCGGCGGGCGGCGGACAAACTGAAATACCTGGCCGGCTCGGAGTCGGCGATGGGCGTGTTCATCAACGACATCGCACCCGAGCGCGCCGCCGCCCTCCTCCGCACCCCCTGACCCCCTCGTCGATCTAGGGACGATCGTCGCTACTTGATCTCCAAGAACGACGAAAGCCCCTAGATCGACGAGGAGCAGCGGGGGCTGGAAGCAGGGCGCGGGGGGCCCGGGACAGGGCCCCCCGCAGGGAAGGGACGGCTGACGTGAACGACAGCCTGGAAGGCTGGTCGCTCGGCACAGGTGCCGAGCGGCGGTCATGGTCAACCTTCCGGGACGCGACTGGCATCTCGTCCAACCACGTCAACGACGTGCACCGGTCCGGGGTGACGCCGCGGTTCCGACAGGCGGGGACGCCCAGAGCCGACCCGGCGGGCCGGAAAGCGGCGAGCCCGCCGACGCTCCGGGCGCCGGCGGGGCTCGACAGGTGCTGACGTGGTCAGGCGGCCAGGCGGCGCGCCAGGTTCTCGTCGAGCGTGTTCATGAACTCGTCGGTGGTCTGCCACGGGGCGTCCCGCGAGATCAGCAGCGCGAGGTCCTTGGTCATCTGACCGCTCTCGACGGTCTCGACGATCACCGACTCCAGCGTGTTGGCGAACTCGGTGACCGCCGGGGTGCCGTCCAGCTTGCCCCGGTGGGCCAGGCCCCGGGTCCAGGCGTAGATCGAGGCGATCGGGTTGGTCGAGGTCTTCTCGCCCTTCTGCCACTGCCGGTAGTGCCGGGTGACGGTGCCGTGCGCGGCCTCGGCCTCGACCGTGCGGCCGTCGGGCGACAGCAGGACCGAGGTCATCAGGCCGAGCGAGCCGAAGCCCTGCGCGACGGTGTCGGACTGCACGTCACCGTCGTAGTTCTTGCAGGCCCAGACGTAGCCGCCCTCCCACTTGAGCGCGGCGGCGACCATGTCGTCGATGAGCCGGTGCTCGTAGGTGATGCCGGCGGCGGCGAACTCGGAGGCGAACTCGTTCTCGAACACCTCGGCGAAGATGTCCTTGAAGCGACCGTCGTACGCCTTGAGGATGGTGTTCTTGGTCGACAGGTAGACCGGGTAGTTGCGGTCCAGGCCGTACCGGAACGACGCCCGGGCGAAGTCCCGGATCGACTCGTCGTAGTTGTACATCCCCATCGCGATGCCGCCGCCGGGGAAGTTGGCGACCTCCATCTCGACCGGCTGCGAACCGTCGGCCGGGGTGTAGGTGATGGTCACCGTGCCGGGGCCGGGGACGACGAAGTCGGTGGCCTTGTACTGGTCGCCGTGGGCGTGCCGGCCGATGATGATCGGCTTGGTCCAGCCCGGGACGAGCCGCGGCACGTTCGACATGATGATCGGCTCGCGGAAGACGACGCCGCCGAGGATGTTGCGGATGGTGCCGTTCGGCGACCGCCACATCTTCTTCAGCCCGAACTCCTCCACCCGGGCCTCGTCCGGGGTGATGGTGGCGCACTTGACGCCGACGCCGTGCTCCTTGATGGCGTTGGCGGCGTCAATGGTGACCTGGTCGTCGGTGGCATCGCGGTGCTGGATCGACAGGTCGTAGTAGTGCAGGTCGACGTCGAGGTAGGGCAGGATCAGCTGCTCGCGGATCTGCTTCCAGATGATCCGGGTCATCTCGTCGCCGTCGAGCTCCACGACCGGGTTGTTTACCTTGATCTTCGCCATCGGCCGGCGCTCCTCTCGGGGGACACGTGCTCAAGCAGTACGAGCGTACTGGATCCGCCTCGACCGGGCCCGGACGGCCTCTTACCCGTCCGGGCCCGGGCCATGCCCCGAGCTGCCGGGCACGGTCAGCTGGCCGCCTCCACGCCGTGCAGCCACTGCACGAGCTGAAGGATCACCCCGTTGGGGTCGGTGACCTGGAAGAAGCGTTCGCCCCAGGGCTCGGTCTGCAGCGGGGTGGCGATCGCCACGCCGGCGGCCTGGAGGCGGGCGTACTCGGCGTCGATGTCGTCCACCACGAAGACCACAAGCAGCCCCTCGGCCCGCTGGTGCTTCAGGCTCTCGGGCGCAAGGGTGGCCAGGCCGACCCGCAGGAAGATCAGGTTGAAGCCGACCCCGTCGCGGGCCAGCGAGACGAACCCGTCCGCCGCCATCTCCTCCCGGAACCCGAAGTGCTCCTTGACGAAGGCGGCGGAGGCGGAGACGTCCTCGACGTTGAGCGAGATGGCTGATCCGGTGATGTGCACATGCGCTCCCTGGATTGGCAGTTACTTCGTACATTGTACAACGTACTACGTACGAAGATTTGACCTGCGAAGATCGGCAGGTGCCCAACCACCGCACCGGAGGCGGCGATCCCGCCCACACCCTGCGCCTGCTCTGGCGACAACTCGGCGCGGGCCCGCGCCGCGGCCCACGGCCGGGCCGCTCACTTGAGGACATCGTGACGGCCGCGATCGCGCTGGCCGACGCCGAGGGGCTGGACGCGGTGACCATGCGTGCCGTCGCGCAGGCCGTCGGCGTGGCACCGATGACGCTCTACACGTACGTGCCAGGCAAGGCCGAGCTGCTCGACCTGATGCTGGACGCGGTCTACGCGGAAATGCCCAGGCCGGACCGCTCCGGCGAACCTTGGCGGGTACGGGTCGCGGCGCTCGCCCGAGACAACCGGGAGCTGTTCGCCGCCCACCCGTGGGCCGCCGAGGTCGCCACCGGTCGCCCGCCGCTGGGCCCCGGCCTGATCGCCAAGTACGAGTACGAGCTACGCGCCTTCGACGACACCGGCCTGGACGACGTGACCCGGGACGCCGCGTTGACCTACGTACTCGATTTCGTCCGGGCCGCGGCCCGCTCGGCGGCCGAGGCGCGGTCGGCTCGCCGGGACAGTGCCTGGACCGACGAGCAGTGGTGGGCGGCGAACGGTCCGCTGCTGGCAGAGGTGCTCGACGAGCGGCGCTACCCGACCGCCGTCCGGGTCGGCGCCGCCGCAGGCACCGCCCAGCACGCCGCCTACCACCCCGACCAGGCGTACGAGTTCGGCCTCGCCCGCGTCCTGGACGGCCTGGCCACCCTCATTTCCCCACCC
>NZ_POTX01000127.1 GCF_003236305.1 Micromonospora endophytica
TGAAGACCACGTCCACCCAGTAGTTGCTGGCCCGGTACGACTGGCTGGGGAAACTCGACTCGCCGTAGGCGTACACACCGGCGTCGACCGGGGTCATCAACGGCCCCGACTGGATCTTGTTGGTGAAGAATCCCTGTGACACCCGGTACCGGCTGGTGTGGTACGAGGCGACGTAGACCTCGCCGGCCCTGATCGCCACCGGTGCCGGCAGTGCCACCTGTTGCCAGCCGGAGCCGCTCTCGCTCGTCGAGGTCGCGGTGGCCAGCAGTTGACCAGCGGTCCAGACGCTGACCCGGTGGCTGGTGCCGGCACCCTCCGCCTTGAGGAAACGCACGGCGGTTAGCGTGCCGTCGCTTGTCGCGGTGAAACGCAGGCCCACCTCGACCGGTGTGTTGTCGGGATCGGTAGGTACGCCGGAGACGTCCACTCCGGCGAAGAGCGAGTAGCTCTGGGATTCGGTGGCACCCTGGGCACCCAGGGCCGACACGATGACGATGGTCAGGGAGACCGCGATCGCCGACACGATGCGGCCCCGACGCCGCCGGGGCGTCGGGGAGGTGAGGATCCGCGGGTACGAGTCGCGCAGGGCGGGGGCAGGGGGATGCGATCTTTCCATGAAGTGACGCCTTTCGGGTCAGTTCTGCGCCGCCACCCGCACGGCCGGCATCGGGCCCGGATCGGAGCCGACCTCACGCGCGGCAACCGCAGTTTTCGCTGGTTATTGCTGGTTGCCAACGAGATCGACCCGTCATCGAGGATGATCATCTGCCAGATTTAAGAGCTACTTAACCAAAAGCACCTTTGATCCACATCGCCCCGATCGAGTGTGATATATTACGCGCCGTGGCGTCGCCGCTCCGGTCTACCCCTGCGGTCGCACCGGCGCGCGCCCCCAACCGGAACGCACGTCCCAGCCCGGCGAGCGGCGCTTCGCCTCGGCCAGCAGGATGATCGCCACATAACACGCCGCCGTCGGGGCCAACCAGGGCGACCGCGCCACCACGTGCCGCAGCCAGGACCAGGGACGCGGGCCGGGCACCGGGTCGGCGGTCACGCCGTACTCCGGCCCGGCGGCCCGGACGAAGCGCCAGAACTCCGCGTTGCCCTCGCGCGCCCGAGCCACCCGGCGGACGAGATCCGCGGTGCGCCGCGGCGCGCGGACCCGGATCACCGCGTCGATCTCCACCTTCTCCTGCGTGCCGACGACCGCGTCGAGGAACATGTCGTCGGCGAGGAGTTCGGGGAAGTGGTCGAAGCGCGCACGTGCCTCGGCGGAGAGCGCGATGACCCCCCGGCCGAAGAGCCGGTCCCGGAAGACGGGCAGCCGGGCGTTGACCGCGTAGTAGGCGCGGACCGGCCAGGCGCTGCCCGAGGTGTCGATCACCGGTCGGGGCACCGCGGCGGCGATCCCCGGCCGCGCGACCGCGGCGGCGAGGTCGCGTAACAATTCGACGGTGATCGGTGCGTCGGCGTCCGCGTAGATCCGGACGTCCCCCTCGGTCACCTGCTCGGCGGCGTTCATCGCGGCGGTCTTCGACGGGGTCGGGACCTCCAGCACGTGTACGCCGAACGAACGGGCGATGTCGGCGGTGGCGTCGGTGCAGCCATTGGCGACGACAATCACGGTGAGATTGTGTCGCGACTGTGAAGAATTGAACAGACGGCCCAACGTGTCGGCGATTCCGGCGGCTTCGTTGAAGGCCGGCATAATGACATCTATTCGCACTCGGCGATAGTGCCAGTCCGCAAGGTGGACGGACAACCGGACGAACAGCCATGTCAGAACGGGAGACCGAAATACGACATCAGCATGGCCACCGGGCCCCACGCAAACGTGGCTAGGATGCTGTTTCGTGTCATCCGATGTGCACGGTGCCGTCTCCGGAAACCGGATCAATCTGTACGGTATTGACTTTGATCCTTTTCACGAAAAGGACGTGGTCCGACACGTTGTCACCGAGATCGCCGCAGGCCGGGGCGGACAGATCGTCACGCCGAATGTGGACATTCTTCGCCGTGCTCGCCGGGACCGGGAGGCCCGCGCGCACGTGGAATCGGCAGATGTGGTGGTGGCGGACGGTAAACCACTTATCTGGGCCAGCCAACTGGCCGGGAACCCACTGCCGGCCCGGGTGCCGGGCTCGGACCTGATCTGGAGCCTGTCGGCGGCGATGGCCGAACAGAATCGTTCGGTCTACCTGTTCGGCGGCGCGCCGGGCACCGCCGGCCGGGCGGAGCAGGCGATGCGGTCCCGGTTTCCCGGGCTGCGCATCGCCGGGCACCTCAGCCCACCCTTCGGGTTCGACGCCCACCCTGACCAGCTTGAGGCCGCCTGCGCCACGGTGGCGGCGGCCGCGCCGGACCTCGTCTACGTCGGATTCGGCTTTCCCAAGCAGGAACGGGTGATCGCCCGGCTCCGCGCCCTGCTGCCCGGCACCTGGTTCCTGGGCTGCGGCGGGGCGATCGGATTCGTGGCCGGCATCCACCGGCGGGCACCCCGCTGGATGCAACGAACCGGCCTCGAATGGCTGCACCGCCTGGCCAACGAGCCGGCCCGACTGGCCCGCCGTTACCTGCTGCACGACCTGCCGTTCGCGCTGGAGTTGCTGGCCGTCACCGCGGTAGGCCGGCTGCGCCGCCGCCGGGACGCCGCGCCGGAGCACCGATCTCCGTCCTCCCCTGCCGGCGGCTCCGGGCAGCCGCTCTCCCGGCCGGGCGGGCAGTCATGAGCCGCCCCGACGTCTGCGTCGTGGTCGTCTCGTACAACACCCGTGAGTTGACCCTGCGCTGCCTGCGCGAACTCGACAACAGCCGGACGCCGGACGTCCGGTTCGACATCGTCGTGGTCGACAACGCCTCCACCGACGGCTCGGCGGACGCGATCGCCACGCACTTCCCCGAGGTGCGGCTGGTGCGGTTGACCGAGAACGTCGGCTGGGGCCGCGGGGTGAACCGGGGTGCGGCCGTCGGTGACAGCGACTATCTCCTGTTGGTCAACCCGGACACCATGCCTGTCGGCCAGCCGGTAAGCGACCTGCTCACCTTCGCCAGGCAACGGCCGGAGCACCGGATCTACACCGGACGGACCCTGCACGCGGACGGCACGGACGACGGGTACTCGTGTTGGGGGCTGCCCAGCATGTGGAGTCACGTCACCTTCGCCACCGGCCTGTCCACCGTCTTCCCCGGTCGGCAGTGGGCGAACCCGGAGGGGCTGCCGCGTTACGACAGACGTACGGTCCGGGAGGTGCCGGCGGTCTCCGGATGCCTCCTGCTGATCGAGCGGGCCCTCTTCGAGCAGCTCGGCGGCTTCGATCCGGTGTATTTCCTCTACAGCGACGACATCGACCTCTGCACCCGGGCGGCGGCGCTCGGCGCACGCCCGGTGGTGTGTCCCGGCGTGGCGGTGATCCACGTGGGCGGGGCGTCGTCCAGCTCCGACGGCCAGCGGATCAAGATCCTGCGGGGCCGGGTGACCTATCTTCGCCGGCACTGGTCACCCCTGCGGGCCCGGCTCGGGATCCGCCTGCTCGTTGCCGGCATCGGCCTGCGGGCCGCCGGCCGGTTGCTCCTCGGTGCACACCGCTCCCGTGGGGTGAACTGGGTGACGGTCTGGCGGCAGCGTGCTGTCTGGACGGCCGGCTGGCCACCTGTCGACGAGCCCCGGCCGCCGGACGACCCGAACAGGCCCCCGCGCGACGGCGTGACCGATGCCAGCCCCGCCGAGGTGACCTCGACGACCTGAAAGCCCCTCACAACCGAGCCGTTCCGGGCGTTCTGCGGCTTTCGTGGCTATATTGTCAGGTCGATGACCGCGCCCGTGACGCCCCCGACATGAGGAAACTCCTCGCCGCGACGCTCGGGATCCTCTCCGCGGTCGGCGGTTTCGTGGACATCGGCGACCTGGTCGCCGCCAGTCAGGCCGGCGCACGCTTCGGCATGGCGCACAGCTGGGTGCTGCTGCTCGGCGTGGTGGCGATCTGCGCGTACGCCGAGATGGCCGGCCGGATCGCGGCGGTGACCGGTCGGGCGGTGTTCGACCTGATCCGGGAACGGCTCGGCGCCCGGGTGGCGCTGCTCAACCTGCTGGCGTCCTACGTGGTCACCGTGGTCACCCTCGGCGCCGAACTGGGCGGGGTGGCACTGGCGCTGCGGTTGGCCACCGGCGTGCCGTACCTGATCTGGGTGCCGGTGGCCGGGGTGGCGGTCTGGTTGGTGCTGTGGCGGATCCGGTTCCCGGTGATGGAACGGGTCTTCGGGCTGGCCGGCCTGGCGCTCGTGGTCTTCGCCGTGGCGTTGTTCTGGCTTCCGACCGACTGGGCGGCACTCGGTCGCGGCGCGGTGACCATCGAGGAGGCCGGGCACGGCTGGGGTGCCTACTGGTTCGTCGCGGTGGCCCTCTTCGCCTCCACCGTCAGTCCGTACGAGGTCTTCTTCTTCTCCTCCGGCGGCGTGGAGGAACGCTGGAGCGCGGCCGACCTGGCCGACGCCCGGTTCAGCGTGCTCGTCGGCTTCCCGATCGGCGGGTTCCTCGCCCTGTCCCTGATCGCCACCGCGACGGTGGTGCTGGGGCCCGCCGGTCTGACCGTCTCCGGCCTCGAAGAGGTCGCCCACCCGATCGTGCTGGCCTTCGGCGGGCTCGGCCTGGCGATCGCGGCGCTCGCCTTCTTCGCGGTCACCTTCGGCGCCGCGCTGGAGACCGGCCTGTCCGCCGCGTACGCCGCCGCGCAGTACTTCGGCTGGCAGTGGGGCAAGCGGGTCAGCCCCCGCGAGGCGGCCCGGTTCCACACCGTACTGCTGGTGAGCATGCTGCTCGGGGTGCTCCTGCTGCTCACCACGATCGATCCGGTGGCGCTGACCGAGTACATGCTGATCATCAGCGCGGTGGCGTTGCCGCTGACGTACCTGCCGATCCTCGTGGTCGCCAACGACCGCACGTACCTCGGCGACCGGGTCAACGGGCGGTGGCTCAACACGCTGGCCGTGGCGCTGCTGCTGATCATCATGACCGCGTCGGTTGTCGCCATCCCGCTGGCCGTGGGCACGAGGATGGGGCAGTGAGAATCGAGGTGAGCCGGGAGCTGCTCGACCGCCAACTCCTCGACGTGCGCGGCCGGCTGATCGGCAAGGTCGACGACGTCGAGTTCGCGCTGGACCCCGAGGGCACGCCCTACCTGAGCGCGCTGCTCACCGGGCCGGGCGTGCTCGGGACGCGGGTCGGCGGCCGGCTCGGCCGGATGCTGGCGCTGGCCGCCGAACGGTTCGTCACCGACCGGTCGCTGACCCCGCTGCGCATGCCGTACCCGTTGGTCACCCGGGTCGACAGCGCGGTGTGGCTGCGGGTCCGGGCCGAGGAACTGCCCACCTCTGCGGTGGAGCAGTGGCTGCGCCGCCACCTGATCGACCGGATCCCGGGAGCCGGCCGTGCGAGCGGGTGAGCTGCTGGGCCGCACCGCGTACGACGAGCGGGGCCACCGCCTCGGCCGGGTGGTGGACCTGGTCGTCCGCGGTACGCCTGGCGGGCCGCTGCGCCTGACCGACCTGGTCGTCACCCGGCACTGGTACGGCCGGTTGAGCGGCCGGCTGATCGGTTCGGAACGCCACCCCTCCGGGCCGTGGGCGATCCGCGCCGCGGCGCGGCTGCTCGGCCGCAGCACCGTGCAGGTGCCGCTGCACCGGGTCCGGCTCGATCCGCCCCTGCCCGACGCGCCGCCGCCGGACCCGCCGCCGGGCTGAAGTCGAGGTTCAGCGACCGCGGTCCAGCACGGCGTCACCTGTCGCCGGGCGCTGCGGCCCGGTGCCGTCGAGCGGACCCGCCGGCTCCCGCCGCTCCCCCACCCCGTCGCGTCGCTGCCCGGCCGGATCCTGGCCGCCCGCCGTCTCCCGCTGCACCGCGTCCCGACCTGCCACCGTGTCCCGGTCCACCGCCGGGTCCTGATCCGCCGCCTTCTCCCGGTCCTCGTCCTCCTCCGCCGACGCGGCGGCCTCGGCGGTCCGGCACAGCCGGATCTCGGCGATGGCCCGGTCGTCCACCTGGGTGACCTCGAACCGCCAGCCGTCGACGGTGGTGTGCTCGCCGATCGTGGGGATCCGGCCGAGAACCGCGAGCACCAGCCCGGCGACGGTGGTGTAGTCGCCCTCTGGACGCCCCGGCAGTTCGACGCCGATGTCGGGCAGGTCGTGCATCGGGAAGGTGCCGGGCAGCAGCAGCGAACCGTCCGGCTCGGTACGGACCTCCCGCACGTCCCGGTCGGTCTCGTCGTAGATCTCGCCGACGATCTCCTCCAGGATGTCCTCCAGGGTCACGATGCCGTCGACCGCCCCGCGCTCGTCCACCACCAGGGCCATGTGCTGGCGTTCGGCCTTGAACTGGCGCAACGCGTCCACCACCGGCACCGAGTCGGGCAGCAGCATCGGCGGCCGGGCATACTCGTCGACCGGCTGGTCGTCGCGTACGCCGACCAGGTCCCGCAGGTGGATGACGCCTACCGCCTCGTCCAGGCCGCCGTGTCGGACCACCGGCGCGCGGGAGTGCCCCGAGGCGGCCAGCACCAGCCGGGCCGCCTCGGCGGTGGTGCCGCTGTCGAGGCAGAAGACCTGAAGCCGCGGCACCAGCACCGCCCGCAGCTTCCGGTCGGCGATCTCCACCGCGCCGGCGATGATGGTCTGTTGCTCCTTGGTGAAGCCGTGGTTGCCGGCGACGATGTCGCGCAGCTCGTCGGGGCTGATCTCGTCGCGTTCCGGCTTCGGGTTCAGCCCCACCATCCGCACCACCAGGTCGCTGGTGGCGCTCAGCGCCCAGACCGCCGGTCGGGTGAACGCGGCGAGCAGGTCCAGCGGGCGGGCGACGAGCAGCGCCCACCGCTCCGGGATCTGCATCGCGATCCGCTTCGGGGCCAGCTCACCGAAGACCAGGGTGACGAAGGTCAACGCCAGCGTGACCAGCACGATGGCCATCGGCTCGGCAGCCCGGCCGACGACGCCCTCCAGCAGCGGCACCAGCGGCCGGGCCAGGGAGACCGCGGCAGCCGCCGAGGCGAGGAAGCCGGCCAGGGTGATGCCGATCTGAATGGTGGCCAGGAAGCGGTTCGGATCCCGGGCGAGCCGGGCCAGCACCCGACCGGCCCGACCGGTGCGTTCCAACCGCTGCACCTGGCTGTCCCGCAGCGACACCAACGCCAGCTCGCTGCCCGCGAACACCGCGTTGATCACGACCAGGACTCCGACCAGGGCCAGCTGGCTCCAGTAGCTCTGCACGCCCGGCTCTCCCTCGTTGAACCGCGCCCCGAGGCGCCGCCGACGACCTCCCGCCGGCGTAGCGGTGCCTATGCCCACTCACCCCCGCCGCGAACCCTCCTTCCCCGATCGCCCAGGGGTGGGGGTGGTGGGAAGGTCGAGGAGGTACGCGTCGCCGTCGCGGCGGAAGCCGAGGCGGTGGTAGTACGGGGCGATCATGCCCGGTGGGCTGATCACCTGACGGAAGCCACGGTCGGTGAAGAGGCTGCTGCGCCGGTAGACGAACTCGCCCGGAGTGAAGTCCCGGAACGACGGGGTGACGTAGTCGAGGTCGATCTGGGCGACCCCGTCGCCGACGTCCCGGGCCAGCACCACGCCCACCACCTCGTCGGCGCGTACCACCAGGAACGCCGACCGGCCGACCGCCGGCCCGTTACGAAAACCGGGGTTGAACCGGGCGATGTCGGCGGCGTGCACCCGCAGCATGTGGGCCAGGAAAGCGTCGTCGGGCCGCACCTCGACCACCTGGTAGGTCTGCTCGTCGTGGCGGGTGGCGAGCAACCGCCGCAGATACCACACGTTGATCACGGCGAGTACGACGTTGAGCCCCACCATCGGCCAGACCTCGATCGCGGCGTTGTAGCCGATCAGCACGAGACAGCCGACCAGGTTGACGGCACGCAACCGCAGGATGCGTGTCTGCACCAGCGACCAGACCAGCAGCGCCGAGCCGGCCCAGCCGACCAGTTCCAGCCAATTCACCAGGCGAGACTAGTCGCTGCCCTGGTCAGCGGCCACTCGCCTGCCCACCGGCCGGATCGGGCGACCCGGTCACCCGGCCAGTTCGAGGACGTGCTCGTCGATCTCGTGGCCACGCCCCGGGGCGTACGCCCGCTCGGTGCCGCGCACCACGAACCCGCACTTGCGCAGCACGGCCAGGGACGCGGCGTTGTCGGCCGCCGCCCGCGCGTGCAGTGGCCGGCGGGTGACCTCGCGCAGCAGGGCGGCAAGCGCCCTGGTGGCGTACCCGCGACCCCAGCGCTCCGGGTCGATCCAGTAGCTGACCTCGGTGCGGTCGTCCACCGGAAAGGCCAGCACGTATCCGACCACCTCGTCGTCGACCGTCACCGTGCGGGCCAGGTTCTGCGGACCGGTCAGGATCCGGACCCAGTGCGCGGCGAACGCCCGCCGGTCGGTCGGGTCCGGCGCGCCGAAGGCCGCCATCCGGTTGGCCTCCGGATCGAGTTGCTGGGCGAAGAACTCCACCAGGTCGTCCTCGCCCACCGGGCGCAGCCGCAGGTCGTCGGTCACCGGCCGACCATACGCGCTCCGGGCGGGACCTGCGGCCCTGCCCTGGTCGGCTTTCGGCCCTGCCCTGGTCCGCGTCGGCGCTGCTACCAATCAGGTGAGAGGCATCGACGGCGAAACCTACGCCTGATCCGACGCCCTGTTGGGAGGTACCCGAGATGACCGCGATTTTCAACGCCACCGGACCGGTGCCGATCGCTGCGCCCCGGTCGGCCCCGGAGGCGGCACCCGCTCCGCCGGTCGGACCGATCCTGCCACTGCCCGGCACGCCGCCGGCCGCGCTGGTGCCGGTGACCCGCGACGGACGCCCGGTCGGGATGTTCGTCGCCACCGGCGGGCGCGTCCGCTACCAGCCCCTGCCCGACCCGGACCGGCTGCTGGCCGCCACCGCAGGGGTGTTGGCGGTCGGCCTGGCGACCGCTGGTGTCGCGGTGCTGGCTCGGCGTCGGCCAGCCGCGGTCGGCAGGTTGACCATGGGACCGGGCGGCTGGGTCAGCTTCCGCGGGGTACGTACACCGCCTGCTCGGGCTCCGCGTCCCTGGTGGGCGCGGCTGCTGCGGGCCCGCCGGCTGGTCGGCGAACGCTGAGTACGACCCGGTTGCGGTGCCGACGGCACCGTCGGCACCGCACCGCCCAAGGTCGTCGGGAGGGCCGTTGGTCCCGGGCCGGCAAGGCGCATCGCCCCTGCCGGGCAGCGCCAACCTCGGCGACGCTGGTGTCGAAGGCGTGCCGCAGGGGTGCGCCTGGGGTACAGGGCGGAGCGGACGGTGACCGGACAGGTCGAGCTTGCGGGCGGAGACGTACGCCCGCACACCATCGTGGCGGCCGGTTCGGAGGCCGGTCTCAGCTCGGCCGAGGCGGCGCACCGGCTACGGGTCGACGGGCCCAACGCCGCCACCACGCCGCCCCGACGACACCTGGCCACCCGGATCCTGCGTCAGCTCACCGACCCGCTGGTCGCGCTCCTGCTCGCCGCGGCCGTGGTCACCACGGCGCTGCGGGACTACCCCGACACGGCGGTGATCCTGCTGGTGGTCGCGGTCAACACCGTGATCGGGGTGGTCCAGGAAGTACGCGCCGACCAGGCCATCGCCGCGCTCGACCAGCTCGCCGCGCCGACCGCCCGGGTGGTCCGCGACGGCCGGGACGTGGTGCTGCCCGCCGCCGAACTGGTCCGGGGCGACCTGGTCCGGGTCGAGGCCGGCGACGTGGTCCCGGCCGACCTGCTGCTGCACGACGCGAGCCGGTTGCACCTGGACGAGTCGGCGTTGACCGGCGAGTCGGTGCCGGTGAGTCGCACGGCGGGCGAGCAGGCCAGCGCCGGCACCGTGGTGACCACCGGCCGGGCCGCCGGCACGGTGGTCCGCACCGGAGCGGCGAGCGCGCTGGGCCGGATCGCCACCCTGGCGGCCACCACCCGGCCGGCGGCCACTCCGCTGCAACGCCGTCTCGCCGCCCTCGGTCGCGTCCTCGCCCTCGCCGCCGTGGCGCTGTCCGGGCTGGTCTTCCTCGTCGGCCTGCTCAACGGCAGACCGCTTGGGGAGATGGCGGTCACCGCGGTGAGCCTGGTGGTGGCCGCGGTGCCGGAGTCGCTGCCCGCGGTGGTGACGCTGGCCCTGGCGCTCGGCGCCCGCCGGATGGCCGCGGCCCGGGCGATCCCCCGCCGGCTGCACGCCGTGGAGACGCTCGGTTCGGTCACCGTGATCGCCTCGGACAAGACCGGCACCCTCACCGAGGGACGGATGGCCGTGCAGCAGGCGGTCACCCGGGACGGCACCCGGTTCACGGTCACCGGCGTCGGTTACGCCCCGCACGGCACCGTGCACCGTGAGGGGACACCGGTGGCAGTATCGGACGAGCTGCGCCGGCTGGCCCGCGCCGGCCTGCTCTGCAACGACGCGGCCCTCGCACCCCCCGACGAGCAACGGTCCTGGTGGGGTGCGGTGGGTGATCCGCTGGAGGCGGCACTTGTGGCTTTCGGGGCCCGCTGCGGCCTGGACCCGCAGACCACCCGGGACGCCTGGCCTCGGATCGCCGAGCATCCCTTCGACCAGCAGCTGCGCCGGATGACCACGGTGCACCGCACCTGCGACGGCCGTTACCTGGTGGTGTGCAAGGGAGCGCCGGAGAGCGTACTCGCCGCGCCGCTGCTCGACGCCGACGTCGCCGAGCGGGAGGAACTGGTCGCCGCCGCGCACCGGATGGCCGGCGCCGGGCTGCGGGTGCTGGCACTGGCGGCGGCCCTGGTGGAGCAGCCACCGGCCGACCTCGCCCACCCCGAGGGGCTGCGCCCGGTGGGCCTGGTCGGCGTGGGCGACCCGCTGCGGGCCGGGGCGCCGGAGATCGCCGACGGCCTCGCCGACGCCGGTGTCCGGCTGATGCTGGTCACCGGCGACCATCCGGCGACCGCGGCGGCCATCGCCGGTGAGTTGGGCCTGTGGACCGAGGGCGACCCGGTGGTACGCGGTGACGACGGCGATCCCGCCCAGGCACCCGCGGTGGCGCGGGTGTTCGCGCGGACCCAGCCGGAGCAGAAACTCGACATCATCGCCGGGTTGCAGTCCCGTGGACACGTGGTGGCGATGACCGGTGACGGCGTCAACGACGCCCCGGCGCTGCGCCGCGCCGACATCGGGGTGGCGATGGGCGGCGGCACCGAGGTGGCGCGACAAGCGGCCGACCTGGTGCTTGTCGACGACGACCTGTCCACCGTGGCGACCGCGATCGGCGAAGGGCGCCGGATCTACGACAACATCCGCCGCTTCCTGCGCTACGCCCTCTCCGGCGGGGTGGCCGAGATCGTGGTGATGCTGCTCGGACCGGTATTCGGACTGCCGGTGCCGCTGCTGCCGGCGCAGATCCTCTGGATCAATCTGCTCACCCACGGGGTGCCCGGGGTCGCCCTGGGCGCCGAGCCGGCCGAGCCCGGCACGCTGCGCCGCACGCCGCGGTCGCCGCAGGAGTCGGTGCTCGGCGCGGGGCTGGGTCGGCAGATCCTGATCGGCGGCGCGCTGATCTCGGCGGTCACGCTCGGCGCGGGGCTGCTCGCCGCCCGGTGGGACCGCCCCTGGCAATCGGTGATCTTCGTCGTGCTCGGTCTGGCGCAGCTCGGGGTGGCGCTGGCCGTCCGTGCGCCACGACAGTCGGGCCACCGGTGGCGCAACCCGGCGCTGCCGCTCGCGGTGGCCGCCTCCGCGCTGCTCCAGGTGGCCGGGGTGGTGCTGGCACCGCTGCGGGACCTGCTCGGCACCGAGGCGCTCGGCGTCGGGGAACTGCTCGCCTGCGCCGCGGTGAGTGTCCTGCCCGGCCTGGTGCTGTGGTCGGCCCGGCGCTTCGGGGCCGGAACGGGCGATGCGCGTCCGCGGCAGCGTCGGGTGAGTCAGGCTGACAACGACACCAAGGAGGAGATGTGATGGTCGGCAACGCTGGTGCCCCGGTCGTGGTGGGTGTGGACGGTTCCGAGATCGCCCTGCACGCGGTGCGCGCAGCCGCCCGGGAGGCGGCGTTCCGACACCGCCCGCTGCGGATCGTGCACGCGTTCATCTGGCCGCTGATGAACGTGCCGCTCGGCCCCGCTCCGGGTGCGCCCGGCGACGGCGGGCTGCGCAACCAGGCCGAGCGGTGCCTGGCCGAGGCCGTCGCCGAGGCCGGCAAGGTGGCTCCCGAGGTGCCGGTCACCGGCGCGGTGATCGACGGTGCGGCCACTCCGGTGCTGCTCGCCGAGGCCCGGGACGCCGCGCTGATCGTGCTCGGCAACCGTGGCCTCGGTGGCTTCGCCGGGCTGCTGCTCGGCTCGGTGGCCGTGCAGGTGAGCGCCCACGCGGACTGCCCGGTGCTGGTGATCCGCGGCGAGTCTCGGGCGGACGGTCCGGTGGTGGTCGGCGTCGACGGCTCCGAGCTGTCCCAGCAGGCCGTCCGGTTCGCCTTCGAGGAGGCGGCCTGGCGCGGCAGCGACCTGGTCGCGGTGCACGCCTGGCTCTATCCGACCCCGGCCGGCCCCGGCGACATCCTGCCCCTGGTCTACGACCTGGACGCCTTCCGGGAGGCAGAGGAACGTACGCTCGCCGAGGCGGTGGCCGGCTGGTCCGAGCGCTATCCGGAGGTGACGGTGCGGCGCCGGTTGGTGCGCGGTTCCCCGGCGTCGGCGCTGGTGGAGGAGTCCCGTGACGCCCAGTTGACGGTGGTCGGCGCGCGGGGACGCGGCGCGTTGAAGGGGCTGCTGCTCGGCTCGGTCAGCCACACGGTGCTGCACCACGCCCACTCCCCGCTGGCGATCGTCCGCAAGCTGCGTACGGTCGAGGGGACCTGACCGGTGGTGTCGGCGCGGCCCGCCGGCCGGACCCGTCGACAATGAACCTGACCGACTCATGGAGAGACACATGAACCGACCTGTCGTGGTGGGAGTGGACGGATCGCCACCGAGCCTGGCCGCCGCCGAGCAGGCCGCGCAGGCGGCGGTGTGGCGGTCCCGCCCGCTGCACCTGGTGCACGGCTATCTGCATCCGCTCGGCTACGGGGTGCCGATCAACCCGTACGACGTGGGGGTGCCGGCGCCCTCGGAGGACGGCCGCAAGATGCTCGAACAGAGCGCCGCCGAACTGGCCGAGCGGTGGCCGGGGCTGAGCATCGAGGTCCGGCAGGTGGCCGGTGGTCCGGGCGCGACGCTTGTCGAGGAGTCCCGGCGGGCGGAGCTGGTCGTGGTGGGCAGCCGGGGCCTGGGCGGCTTCGCCGGGCTGCTGCTCGGCTCGGTCGGCACCCAGGTGGCCGCGCACGCCCACTGCCCGGTGCTGGTGGTCCGGCCACCCGATCGCCCGGTCCCGACCGAGGGCCCGGTGCTGGTCGGGGTGGACGGCTCGGAGCCGGCCGAGTTGGCCGTCGGGTACGGCGCGGAGGAGGCGGCTCGGCGCGGTACCGAGCTGGTGCTGGTGCACGTCGCCGACGAGCGGGATGCCGCCGAGGACGGCGCGGCCGCGGCGCTGCTGGCCACGGCGGCGGCCGCGGTCCGCGGCAGCCATCCGGACCTGGTGGTGACCGAACGGCTGCTCACCGCGGCCAAGCCCGACCAGGCGCTGATCGAGGCGTCCGGGGAGGCCGCGCTGGTGGTGGCCGGTTCGCGCGGCCGAGGTGGCTTCACCGGCCTGTTGCTGGGCTCGGTCGGTCAGGCGCTGGTGCACCACGCCCGCTGTCCGGTGCTGGTGGCCCACCCGCACGGGCACGCGGCCTGAGCGCCGCGGCCGCCGCCCTCGCCTCGGGCGGCGGCCGCGGCTCGCGGAGCTGGAGCGCCGGCTGCGGCTCGTGGGCCTGGCACGGCGGCCGCGGCTGGCGGGTCTGGCGCAGCGGCGGGCCGGTCAGGACGGGCCGGGGTCTCCGCCGCGCAGCAGTTGCTCGAAGTTCGTGGTGAGGGCGAACGGGTCGGCCGGTCCGCTGGCTGCCGGCCGGCGAAGGATCTCGTCGGCCAGTTCCCGGCCGGCCCGGCCGATCCGGGCCCGTAGCGCGCCCTCGGCCGTGCCGCCGGACCAGTCCTCCGGTGCGGCGAACACCGCTGTCGGCAGCACCGTCGCCCGTAGGTAGGTGAACATCGGGCGGACCGCGTGCTCCAAAGCGAGGGAGTGCCGGGCGGTGCCGCCGGTCGCGCCGATCAGCACCGGCCGGTTACCCAACGTCTCGGCGTCGACCAGGTCGAAGAACGACTTGAACAGCCCGCTGTACGAGGCGTTGAAGATCGGCGTGACGGCGATCAGCCCGTCGGCGCCGGTGACCTGCGCCAGCACCTGCCGCAACGGTTCCGAGGGGAAGCCGGTGAGCAGGTGGTTGACGATGTCGTGGGCGTGCTCGCGCAGGTCGATCGGGCGCAGCTCGACCGGGTCGCCGCCCCCGACCAGCTCGTCACGGGTTGCCGTGGCGAGCTGGTCGGCGAGCAGTCGGGTCGACGAGGGCTGGCTGAGACCCGCCGACACCACAGCCAGGGTGCGTGCGGTCACTGCCCGGCCTCCGCGCCCGTCCCGGCCAGGTCGCCGGCGGGAGTCTCGCCGTCGGCCGCCGCCTGCGCGGCCCGCAGCGACGCGTGCGTCGGCGCCACCGGTACGTGCGCCGGTCGCAGCGACTCGAACTCCTTACGCAGCACCGGTACGACCTCCTCACCGAGGATGTCGAGCTGCTCCAGCACGGTCTTCAGCGGCAGCCCGGCGTGGTCCAGGAGGAACAGCTGACGCTGGTAGTCGCCGACGTACTCGCGGAAGCCGAGGGTGCGGTCGATCACCTGCTGCGGACTGCCCACCGTCAACGGCGTCTGCGCGGTGAACTCCTCAAGCGACGGCCCGTGTCCGTAGACCGGCGCGTTGTCGAAGTACGGCCGGAACTCGCGTACCGCGTCCTGGGAGTTGCGCCGCATGAACACCTGCCCGCCGAGGCCGACGATGGCCTGGTCGGCGGTGCCGTGCCCGTAGTGCGCGAAGCGCTGCCGGTAGAGCTCCACCATCCGCCGGGTGTGCTCGGCCGGCCAGAAGATGTGGTTGGCGAAGAAGCCGTCACCGTAGTAGGCGGCCTGCTCGGCGATCTCGGGGCTGCGGATCGAGCCGTGCCAGACGAACGGCGGCACGCCGTCGAGGGGACGCGGCGTCGAGGTGAAGGACTGCAACGGGGTGCGGAAGCGGCCCTTCCAGTCGACCACGTCCTCACGCCAGAGTCGGCGCAGCAGGTCGTAGTTCTCGATCGCGAGCGGGATGCCGTTGCGGATGTCCTGCCCGAACCAGGGGTAGACCGGGCCGGTGTTGCCGCGCCCCATCATCAGGTCCACCCGGCCGTCGGCCAGGTGCTGCAACATCGCGTAGTCCTCGGCGATCTTCACCGGGTCGTTGGTGGTGATCAGCGTGGTCGCGGTGGAGAGCAGCAGCCGCTCGGTGCGGGCGGCGATGTAACCCAGCATGGTGGTGGGTGACGACGGCACGAACGGCGGGTTGTGGTGCTCGCCGGTGGCGAAGACGTCGAGCCCGACCTCCTCGGCCTTCAGCGCGATGGTCACCATCGCCTTGATCCGCTCGGCCTCGGTCGGCTCACGACCGGTCGTCGGATCGACCGTGACGTCGCCGACGGTGAAGACTCCGAACTGCATGACAGCTCCTCGTGTCGTCCGACCGGGGCGGTTTGGCGCCCGGCGTCCCCGACAACATATTTGACGAGTCAACTATTCCGCGACCCGGTCCGCCCACCGTGTCCCCCGTCACGCCTCTCCCCATGCCCGCCCGTGGTTCGGCGTCGTGGCACGTGCCGGCGATACGGGCTGACGGTCGGATCGCCGGTGATCCAGAACCGCCAGGGGACGTCGTGGGCCGCCGCCACCCCCACCCTCGGCCCGGCCGAGACGGCGACCGGCAGGACCGGTCGGGTCGGTGGCGTCAACAGCACCGGCCCCCGCCCGTCGATCATCGAGGTCCCGTTCGCGTCCGCGCCGACGCCGAGCGCTACCGCCAGCCGGGCCGGTCCCCGAGCAAGGTCGCGGTGAGGCACCTCCCCGCGGTGCTTGCGGGCGATGTCCAGCCCATCGACGACCTCACCAGCGCGCAGCAGGACCGCCGCCGCCTCTCCCGCACGGCCGCAGACGACATTCAGACACCAGTGCACACCGAAGACGAAATACGTGTACGCGTACCCTGCCGGCCCGAACATGACAGTCGTACGCGGCGTCGGCCCGCGATGGGCGTGTGAGGCCGGATCCTCGCCGGTCCCGGCGTACGCCTCGACCTCGGTCAACCGGATCCGGACCCCGTTGGCGGTCACCTCCCAGCCGAGCAGCGTCCGGGCGGTCTCGGCGATGTCGGCGGCGGGTGCGCTCAACCAGGGATGGTCCACCGGACCAGGTAACCGGGCGGCGCGTCGACCCGCAAGCCGCGTCAAGGCACCGGCGGGGAGGTGAGCGTCAGGTCGTACCCCAGGGGTTGTCGATGGCGTAGCGCCAGAAGCCGTCCGCCCCCTTCCGGGCCACGTCGGTAGCCGTGCCACGCAGGTCAACGGGTGCACCGTCTGCCGTCGTGCCGGTGATCGCCCAGTCCACGATGAGCAGCACCAGGTCGCACCGTACCGAGCCGGACAGGTCCTGCTCGCCGGCCAGACGAGCAGCCCAGGCGCAACCCAGGCATCAACGAGCCGTTGACAACAATTTGTTGAAGTGTTGGACTGGGTGACATGAGCGATGAATCAGTCGCACGCCCTGAAGACAGCCGAACGCACCGCAGCTACGCGGCGCTCCAGCGGCTCACCGAGCGACATGCCGCCAGCGAGGAGCAGCGCCGCCGGCATGCCAACCCGTACGCCGCCGACCCGTACGAGGCGATCGCCGTGCTGCTGGCGCTGGCCGCCGGGGCAGCCGAGCCGACGCCCGGCGAGGAGCCGGTCGACCAGGACGACCTGCTCGCCGCCCTCGCCCTCTTCCCGCACCTGCGGGCGGAGATCGACACCATGGAGGCGGGCCTGTTCACCCTGGCCCGCAGCCGTGGCCTGACCTGGCAGGCCATCGGCCACGGCCTCGGCCTCGGCAGCCCCCAGGCCGCCAAGCAACGCCACGACCGCCTCTCCACCCGCACCTCCCCCAC
>NZ_POTX01000128.1 GCF_003236305.1 Micromonospora endophytica
CACCCTACCCACCCCCACCGAGCGTCGATCTTGCAGTTGTGGTCGGCTATTCGCACCCTATGCGGCGATTTGTCCAGACAGAAAGTGCATGATCGGCGAGCTGAGGGGTGGGCAGGGACGACGACGGCGCCCGATCCCGGGTGGGAACGGGCGCCGGTCGGTCGCCGGGGCGTTTGTCAGTCGTCGCCCTGGAAGTAGCTGAGCAGGCGCAGCAGCTCGATGTAGAGCCAGATCAGGCTGACCAGGATGCCGAACGCGGCCACCCAGGAGTAACGCTGCGGCAGGCCCATCCGGACGCCGTCCTCGACCTCCTTGAAGCTGAGCACGAAGCTCAACGCGGCCACCACGATGCAGACCAGGCTGAAGCCGATGGCCAGCGGGCTGCCGTCCCGCAGGCCGGTGTTGACGCCGAACATCGCCAGCACCAGGTTGATCAGCATGACGGCGAAGAGACCCGCCATCACCGCGATCAGGCCCTTGGTGAACGCCGGCGTGGCCCGGATGACCCGCGCCCGGTAGAGCATGGCCATCACGAAGAAGACGCCGAAGGTGGCGGTCACCGCCTGGAGCACGATGCCGTCGAACAGCGACTCGTAGAACTTGCTGACCGCGCCGACGAGGACGCCCTCGACGACGGCGTACGCGACGACCAACGCCGGGTTGGCCATCCGGGAGAAGGAGATGATCAGACCGAGCACCAGACCGACGACGGCCGCGCCGATCCAGGCGACACCGAGCAGCGCGTCGGGCACCAGCATCCAGGCCGCAGCGGCGGAGACGCCGAGGATGGCCAGGAGCGTGACCGTCTTGACCACCACGTCGTCGATGGACATCGGGGTGACCGCCGACGGAGCGGACGGGGAGCCGGGTGCACCGGGGTAACCGGCCTGCGGCGGGTACTGCTGGGGGTATCCGGGCTGTCCGTAGGGCCCGTTCGGGGCGTACCCGGTGGCACGCTCCCGCTCGGCCGCCTGGCCGAGCCGGGCGAGTACCGGGTTCGTGGTCTTCACTGTCTGGCCTCCCTAAGGGGGTCGTGGCACGTCAACGCGCGCTATAAGAGTAAACGTCCGCGCCAGCCCGTTGGTCACCGGAAAGCTGAGGGAAGCCTGAGAGTGCCCGCTGACCTGCCCGCAAGGCTGCTCACGCCCGCCCCGGACGGCCCTGATCAGCCGGTGATGTCCAGGCAGACCTGGACGTCGTAGACGAGCCGGACCGGCTCGCCGTTCGTGACACCGACGAAGACAGGTTCGGCGGCCGGCGTACGCCCACGACGCCAGACCTCGTCCCGGGCGGCGTCCCGGGACTCGTAGTGGATCTTTCCGGCGAGGTGGAGTTGGAGGACCCGGCGGGCGGTGCCCTTGTCACTGTCGAGCTGTATCCGCATCAGAGGCATCAGACGGTCTCCTGCACGGTGCACAAGCAACTTAACAGCGTTAACTTTCCTCAGCACGGTAATAGGGTGGCAGCCATGAGCGCGAGCGAATTCCGTACGCCGTCCGTCCCCGGCCGGAGCAGCCGCGGGCCCGGCAGCGTCTGGCTGCGTCCGGACGAGCGCCCGCCGCGCCGGAATCGACTGAGCCGGGAACGCATCATCGCGGCGGCGGTGGCCCTGCTCGACGCGGAGGGCGTCGCCGGACTGACGATGCGACGCCTGGCACAGCAGCTCGCGGTCACCTCGACCGCGCTCTACTGGCACGTCGCCACCAGGGACGACGTGCTCGACCTGGCGGTGGACGAGATCTTCGCCGAGGTGCGGCTTCCGGCCGCCGGTGGGGACTGGCGAGCCGACGTACGGGCGCTGACCGGGCAATGGCGTACCGTCATGCTCCGGCATCCGTGGGCGCCCGGCCTCGTCGGGCGGCCGATGCTCGGCCCGAACGTTCTCGCCCGCACCGAGTTCCTGCAATCGGCGCTGGTCCGTGGCGGCTTCACCGGCGTCCGGCTGGCCGTGACCGTACGACTGTTGGCCAACTACGTGATCGGTGCCGCGCTGACCGAGGCCACCTGGCGGCAGTCCGGCCCCGAAGCCCGCGCGCAGGCGCGACGGCGGATCACCTCGGATCCCACCGCCTATCCCACCCTCGTCGCGTCCGGTCATCTGGATGACCAGCAGTGGGGCGACGAGGTGCTGTTCACGCGCGGGGTGGAAGCCATCCTCGCCGTACCGTGAGCCAGGTCAGCCAGGTGAGCCACGCTGCGTGCCCGGGGCGGGAATCGAACCCGCACGCCTTGCGGCAGCCGCTTTTAAGGCGGCCGTGTCTGCCGTTCCACCACCCGGGCGGGTGACCCGACGCGCACTGGACGCGCGGTGCAGTGCCACGGTAGCGGTTTCGCGGCGGATGCGGCGTCCCGCGCGGCTACCCCGGCGGAACCGGGGACGTGTGTTAATAAGGGGCCCCTCCTCTACCTGAGGCGTTAAGAAGGGGCCCCTCCTTACTTCCGGGAGGCTTCGGCGAATTCTTCGCGGGGGTCGTGGAGCTGGCCGAGGGCGACGACCTCGCGCTTGAGGACGAACGCCAGCGTCCAGTCGACCACCACCCGGACCTTGCGGTTGAACGACGGGATCCGGCTCATGTGGTACGTCCGGTGCATGAACCACGCCGGCCAGCCGGTCATCTTGATGCCGTAGACCTGGGCCACGCCCTTGTGCAGCCCAAGGCTGGCCACGCTGCCGGCGTGCTTGTGCTTGTAGTCGACCGGCTCCCGGCCCCGGAGCACGGCGACGATGTTGTCGGCCATCCGCTGGGCCTGCCGCACCGCGTGCTGCGCGCTCGGCGAGCAGTAGTTGCCCGGCGGCTTGGTCAGGTCCGGTACGGCCGCGCAGTCGCCGGCGCTCCACGCGCCTTCGATCACCTGGTCCCCGTCGACCACCTGGAGGGTGGGCAGGCAGGTGACCCGACGGCGGTCGTCGCGGGGGAAGTCCGTGGCGTCCAGCATCGGCGAAGGCTTCACCCCGGCGGTCCAGACGATGGTGTTGGCGGTGAAGCTGTCTCCGTCGGAGAGCTTGACCACCCCGTCGACGCAGGACTCCAGCCGGGTGTCCAGCCGGATGTCCATGTCCCGCTTCAGCAACTGCTGCACCGTGTAGGCGCCCATGTCCCGGTCGACCTCCGGCAGCACCCGCTGGGTGGCTTCGACGAGCACCCAGCGCATGTCCGACGGCTTCAGCTCGGGGTAGTACCGCAGCGCGTCCCGGGCCATGTCCTCCATCTCGGCGAGCGCCTCGATGCCGGCGTACCCGCCGCCGACGAAGACGAAGGTGAGCGCCTGGCGCCGCACCTGCGGGTCGGTGGTCGCGGCGGCCACGTCCAGCTGCTCCAGCACATGGTTGCGCAGGTAGATGGCCTCACCGATGGTCTTGAACCCGATGCCGTGCTCGTGCAGCCCGGGAATCGGCAGGGTCCGGGAGACCGAGCCGGGGGCCACCACGACGTGGTCGTACGGGATCTCCCGGGTCGGGCCCACGATCGGCTGGACGGTGGCGGTCTTGCGGCTGTGGTCGATCCGGGTCACCGCACCAGCCACCACCGTGCACCGGCGCAACTCGCGACGCAACGGCACCACAGCGTGGCGCGGGGAGATGTTTCCCGCCGATGCCTCGGGCAGGAACGGCTGGTACGTCATGTGCGGCTGGGGGTCGACGACCATGACCTCAGCCTCACGGGAGCTGAGCTTCTTCGACAGGCGCAGCGCCGCGTAGAGACCGACGTGCCCGGCGCCCACCACAAGGATCCGCTTCGGATTCACGTCTACCATCTTTCCCCCACTGGCGGCACTAATCCCGCTCCCGGCCCCCTTCTGTGACCGAACACAACCCCGCTGTGACCTGGGCAACTTAGGCCGCTCAGGGCACTGCGGACACAAATGTCCCGGTGGCCTCGGGCGTCACCGTCGGCGCAGCAGCCAGGCCAGCAGGGCGGTGACCGCGCACGCGACGAGCAGACCGGCGACGGTGACCGCCTGCCAGCCGGCCCCGCCGCCGCCGATGCGGGCCAGTTCGAGCAGCAGCACCGCGAGCACCGAGGTGGCGAGCAACACGCCCGCCGTCCGGGTGAGCCAACGCACGATCAGGTCCGGGTCGACCACCGCGTCGTACGGCAGCAGCGCGGCGAGCGCGGCGAGCGTGTGCGTCAGGTAGAGCGCCACCGCCACCGCCAACAGTCGCCACAATGCGATCGGGCGGTCGTACCCGTCGGTGGCGAGCAGCCATCCGGCCACGGTGACGAGTGCCACGAAGGTCGGCCAGAACCAGCGTGGCGCCAGCGCGGGCAGGAGCGCGCCCACGACCAGGGCGCCGAGCGCCTGCCCCGCGACCAGTTCGGCGGGGTACGCCAGGAGCAGGCCGAGCAGCGCCGCGAGGAAGATCCCGAGCCGGATCAGCAGCGGCGTGAGGGTGATCCGGCTGACCGTGGTACGCAGCGCCCGCACCCGGCCGGTGAGCGAGGCGATCATCGGTTGCCCACCCGGGGAGCGGTGGCCAGCCGGGCCACGTCGCGCAGCACCTGGTCGAGGCTGCCCGCGCCGACCCACGGCACCACCGGCACCCCGTGCTCCCGCAACTGCATGATCATCGTGTCCCGGTCCAGCCGCCACAGCCGGTACGCCACCTCGGCCCACCCCCGCTCCTTCGGCGACGGCAGGTCTGCCGGCAGGGTGTCCACGGCCACCACGAACCGCCCCGAGCGGGCCATCCGGGCCAGCATCTGCGCCGACCGCTCCTGCAACAGCGGGGTGAGCACCACCACCAGCGCGTCGGGCGAGAGCAGCTGCGGGCCGAAGGCCTGATCGTCCACCGCCTGCGGGAAGGGTTGCGCCTTCACCTCCAACAGCCATTCCAGCACGGTCAGGTACTGCCGCCGCCCGGTGGCCGGCCGCAGCCGGCGGGCGCTCGGGCCGTACTCCAGCAGCGCCACCCGGTCACCCCGGTGCAGGTAGTGCTCGGCGATGGCGGCGGCGGCCCGGACCGTGGTGTCCAGCACCGACGCCGTGCCGGCGATCCCACCGGAGCGGCCCGCCTCGGCGAGCACGTCGAGCAGCACCACCACCTCGGCGTCCCGGTCGGAGAGGGTGGACGCCACGTGCAACTGCCGGGTCCGCAGCGACACCCGCCAGTCGATCCGGCGCAACCGGTCGCCGGGTGCGAAGACCCGCACCCCGGCCAGTTCACCGCCCTCGCCGGGACGGCGGGAGTGGTGGGCGCCGACCAGCCCCGCGGCGCGCGGCATCGCCTCGACCGCCTCGAACGGCTCGGTTTTCGGGTACACCTTGGACCGGACCGGCTCGGCGATCACCACCCGCGAGACCAACAACCCCTGCGCGGCCGCGACCCGGGCACCGGCCGGACCGATCGGGTGCCGCCCCCAGCGCAGCGCGGTGCCACCCAGTTCCAGGTCGACGGCGGTCTGCGGGGCGACCGAGGTGACGAACGGCCGGTCGGCCACCGCCGGACGACCGTCGGTGCCGCCCCGCCCGCCGACCGGGCCACCGGCGAACGTGGCCCGCTCCACCCGCAGCCAGGGCGAGACCCGGGTACGCAGCACCGCCACGTCGTACGGCACCGGGTCGAGGTTGCCGACGCTTATCGTGCCGGTCAGCTCGCCGCCCTCGACCAGTTGCCCCTCCTCGGCACCGATGAGCACCTGAGGCTGCTCGGTCGGACGGCGGCGCAGCGCGTACGCGGTGCCCAGCGCGAACGGCGCGGCGAGCACGACCAGGTCCACCCGGCCCAGCAGCACCGCGGTGACCAGCAGCAGGCCGGTGAGCAGCACGGCCCGACCGAGCGCCCGGGTGGGCGTCCAGCCGCGCCCGGCCCCGCCGTCCGGCCTGATCGCCGCGGATGCGGCGGACCCGGCGCTCCTGCCGTCCGGCGCGGCCGGACGCAGCACGACCCCGCCGGGCTCCGGTGCTGATCGGTGCTCAGTGGTCACGACGGATTCAGTGCCCCTGACGCCCGGCGGCGTAGCTGGGCAACGCGCCGCTGGCCGGTGCCGGTGTGCTGTCGAGCACCTCGCCGACCACGAACGACGGGTCGACCCGTCGTAGCCACATCTCCGGTCGCAGGGTGATCCGGTGGGCCAGCGCCGGTGTCGCCACGTCCTTCACGTCCTCGGGCACCACGTAGTCGCGGCCGGAGAACACGGCCCGCACCCGGGCCAGCAGCAACAGCGCCAGCGAGCCGCGCGGCGAAGCGCCGACGAGCACCGACGGGTGTTCCCGGGTGGCCGCGGTGAGCGCCACTATGTAGCGGCCGATCGAGTCCTCCACCACCACGTCCTCCAGCGCCGCCTGCATGGCGCGCAGCGTGGCGGCGTCGACGACCGGCTTGATCTCGGCCTCCTCGCGCCGGCGGGCCATCCGTCGCCGCAGCACCTCCCACTCCTCGTCCTGATCCGGGTAGCCGAACGACACCCGCAGCAGGAACCGGTCCAGCTGCGCCTCCGGCAGCGGGTAGGTGCCCTCGTACTCGATCGGGTTGGCGGTGGCGAGCACGTGGAACGGCTCGTCCAGCCGGTAGGTGACGCCCTCCACCGAGACCTGCTTCTCCTGCATCGCCTCCAGCAGCGCCGACTGGGTCTTCGGCGGGGTCCGGTTGATCTCGTCGGCGAGCAGCAGGTTGGTGAAGACCGGCCCGGCGCGGAAGGTGAAGTCGCCGCTGCGCTGGTCGTACAGGAAGGAGCCGGTGACGTCGGCGGGCAGCAGGTCGGGGGTGAACTGGAGCCGGCGGAAGTCCAGCCCGAGGGCCTGGGCCAGGGACCGCGCGGTGAGTGTCTTACCCAGGCCCGGCAGATCCTCCAGCAGCACGTGACCACCGGCGAGAATGCCGGCGAGGACCAGTTCCAGGGCGTCCCGCTTGCCGACCACGACCTGGCCCACCGCGTCCAGCACCGACCGCGCGAGGTGACCGACCTCCGTGGGGGGCATGGTCCGGCCAACGTCGTTCATCAGATCTTCTCCAGTTCGGCGACGATCGCCGCGAGGTCGCGCGGCGAGGGGGTGCGACGGGGCGGGGTTTCCAGGAACGTCGACAGCCGGTCGCCCAGCAGGGTCCGGGCCCGGCCCGGATCCGACTCGCGGGTCACTCCGTGCTTCAGGCGCAGCCGCTCGTCGGCCAACTCGGCGAGGCGGGGCAGGATCACGTCGGTGAACCGCTCCGGTCGGGTCTTGGACCACTCCAGGGGCGTTTCCCAGTCGTTCACTGCGCTGCGCAACGCGTCCCGGGCCGCCCAGTTGTACATGCCGTCCTCCTCCCCACCCCGGGACTGTCCGCCGGGGCGGCGGGATTTCGGCGGTGGCTCCAGCCTGGCCACGATCCGGCGCACCAGCAGCAGGACGAGCACCGCGGTGACCAGCACCAGCAGTGACACCCGCAACCCGACCGCCCGCAACCCGGCGACGATCACCACGGCCGCGGCGGCGGTGATGCCGAGCGTGCTGAGCACGGCTCGCAGCCACCCACCCTCACGCCGTCCGGTCGGGACCGGCCGCTGTTCCTCGAAGCTGAGCAGGTCGTCGATGCTGGCCCGGCTCACGCCGTCACCTCGGCCTCGGTGAGTTCGCCGCGCAGCCGACGCAGCGCCGCACGCGCCTGATCGCGGGTGCGTTCGTCCACCGGCCGGGTGGCGTAGCGGGCCTCGCGGTAGACGTGCGCGAATTCCCCCAGCACGTCGGCGCTGACGATCGCCGGCACCCCGGCGGACTCGTCGCCGCGGAGCAGCCGGGTGACCAGGTCGGTGGGGGTGTCGCCGGTCAGCCGGGGAACGCCGGCGGCGCCGGCTGCCTCCTCGAGCCGGACCCAGCAGGCGATCACCGCGGTACGCGGATCGGTCGACCGGTCGTCCAGCTCGGTCAGACCGGCATCGACGGCGGCCACCACCTCACGCGCGGTGCCCTCGGCGCTGCGCCGTGCCGGTGACGTGGGCAACCTGCGGGTGACCCGATGCGCCACGCCGCGTGCCAACGACCAGAGCAGGTAGCCGAAGATGGCCAGCAGTACCGCGCCGAGCAGCACCAGCATCGCCGGGCCGAGCCAGGACGGGAGCTGCGTACGGGTCGACTCGGCGGCCTCCCGGGGCTCGGCCGCAATGGACGATGGGGGGTTCTCGGTCGGGTACTGCAGGACGAACGGCGCGTCCTTGGCGACGGGCGGGACGCGGCTCGCGCCGATCGACGAGTTCGCGGCGGCCAGGGTGACCACGGCGAGCAGGCCGATCACCGTCGCGAGCGGCCAGAACCTGCGCAGGAACTCCGTCGCCATGTGTCACCGCCCCGCAGCCTCAGTCCACTCCGGCCAACCGTTTCGCCCGGGCGAACACCTCGTCCAGCATTCCCGGTGTCAGCCGTCCCGTGAAGGTGTTCTGCTGGCTGACGTGGTAACAGCCGAGCAGTTCCGGTACAGCCGTGCCGGACCAGTGTGCCCCATGGCCGAACGCCGGTCGCGGGCTGGGCGGACGCAAGGCGTACACCTCACGCAACGTCGGCCACCACGCGGCCCAGGCGAACGCGCCGAGCGCGACCACCACTCGCAGCGTGGGCCTGACCAGCGCCACCTCCCGGTGCAGCCAGGGCGCGCAGGTGTCCCGCTCGGCCGGGGTGGGCTTGTTGTCCGGCGGCGCGCAACGCACCGCCGCGAAGATCCTCGTGTGTCGCAGGGCCAGCCCGTCGTCGGCGGCGACGCTCGTCGGCTGGTTGGCCAGCCCGGCCCGGTGCAACGCGGCGAAGAGCACGTCGCCGGAGCGGTCACCGGTGAAGATCCGACCCGTGCGGTTGCCGCCGTGCGCGGCCGGGGCCAGGCCGAGGATCCCGATCCGGGCCGCCGGATCACCGAAACCGGGCACCGGTCGACCCCAGTACTCCTGGTCCCGGAAGGCGGCCCGACGGGTGCGGGCCACCTCCTCCCGCCACTCGACAAGGCGCGGGCAGGCGAAACAGTCGCTGACCGCCGCGTCGAGGTCGGCCAGGTCGGTCGCCCGCGCCGCGCGGACGACCACCTGGGCGGGAGTACGCGGCTCAGCCAAGCTTGGCCCGGAAGAGTTCGAGGGTGCGGGCCCAGGCGCTGCTGGCCGCGCGCTGGTCGAACTTCTCCGGCCGGTCCTCGTTGAAGAAGGCGTGCTCGGTGCCCGGGTAGTCGTGCAGCTGGCAGGTGCCGCCGGCGCGCTCCACGGCTTGGCGTACGGCCTGCACCCCGGGGTCGGCGGAGGTGCCGTCGGCCTCGGAGCAGTGGATGAGGGCCGCCTTGCCCGCGTAGTTCGGCCACTCGGCGCGCATCCCCTCCCACGGCAGTCGGGGGTAGAAGGCGGCGGTGGCGACGATCCGCTCGGTGCGGCTCGCCGCCCACAGGGCCAGGCTGGCTCCCGCACAGAAGCCGGCGCAACCGGCCTTTCCGGTGACCTCATCGCGCCCGGCGAGGTACTCGGCGGCGGCGGCGATGTCGGCGGCGGCCTCGTCCATCTGGGCGCTGTTCAGCATCTGCCGCGGCTCACTCGGCTTGCTCGCCGGCCCGCCGTGCCGGAAGTCGGGGGCCAGAGCCACGAAACCCGCCTCGGCGAAGCGGTCCACGACGGCCCGCACGTGGGGCGCCAGACCCCACCAGTCCTGGATGACGATGATCGCGGGGCTGGCCGCACCGGTCGAGGGTATCGCGAGATATCCCGCTGCGTTCCCTCCGTCGACACGGTAGGTAACCATTTCGCCCATCGGCCTGTCCTCCTAGCGGTCAGTCATCGTTGGCTGGTCGCCCAGTGGTGATTCGTGCGGGTAGCCTGCCACGCCGTGACCGCGCCGGGAAGATGGCGCAGGAGTGGCATTCACCTCCCGTTCGCATGCCGGTGACCCTGACCACGTCGGCGACGGCGCGGCAGGGTCCGCGCCGCCGCCGGTGGGGATCGACGCTCGCGCCCGCTCAGGCCCGCTTGGTCAGGCAGAGCAGATAGCCGGTGCTGCCCGGCTTGATGCTGGAGAAGACGTAACCGTCGTCGCTCTCCTTGAAGAACGGGTCGCACGCCTCGCCGGTGCGGGCCTGCGCCTCGGTCTGCCCGTCGACCCGGCCGACGACGTTGTACACCGCCGTGCTGTCGGTGCAGGCCACCACCTTCGCCCCGTCGACCTCGGTCTGCTCCTCACCGACGGCGTCCGCCGACAGCTCCGCGATGCAGTCACCGGTCTTCGCCTCGGCCGCCTCGTCCTCGCCGGCGAGCAGCGTGCCGAGGCCGAACTTCAGGCCGCCGACAACCGCGATGGCCACGATCGCGCCGACGATGCCGAGCAGCTTTTTCTTACCGCCGCCGGAGCGCTGCTCCGGTTCGGCGGGCGGCTGCGGTGCGTCCGCCTCCGCCTGAGGTGCCGGTGCGTCCGGCGGGTCCTGCGGGGCGTCCGACGTGGACGCAGGTGCTGCCTGCTCTGACACGGGTGTTCCTTCCGAGGGATGAACGAGCAGACGACACCGTAACGATCATCAACGTGGCGCGTTGTCCCGCGCACCTCCACCGTTCAGCCAATTCGCCGCCGCAGGGACCGTCACTCGGTCGACCCGATACTCCAGGCGATGCCGTCGAGGATGTCGTGCTCCGAGGCGACCACCGAGTCCGCGCCGGACCGTTCCATCGCCACCTGGAGCACGAGGGCCCCCGCACCGATCACGTCGGCCCGGCCCGGATGCATCACCGGAATCGCCAGGCGCTGTTCACGGCTCATCGCCAGCAGCTCCGCGGTCACCTCCGCCACCCGCTCGTACGACACCCGGGCGTGGTGGATCCGGCTCGGGTCGTACTCGGTGATTCCCTCGGCGATCGCCACCACTGTGGTGACCGACCCGGCGAGCCCGACAAGCGTGGCCGCCTCGCGGCCCGGTACGACCTCCAGCGCCCGGTCCACCGCCACCGCGATGTCGGCCCGCGCGGCGGCGATCTCGTCCAGGCCGGGCGGGTCGCCGTGCAGGTGCCGCTCGGTCATCCGCACGCAGCCGATGTCCATCGAGACCGCCGCCCGCACACCGGTGTCGCGGTCACCGACGACGAACTCGGTCGAGCCGCCGCCGATGTCCATCACCAGGTACGGCGGTCGGGCGTCGGCGGGCAGCCCACGGACCGCGCCGGTGAACGAGAGGCGGGCCTCCTCGTCGCCGCTCACCACCTCCGGCGCGACACCCAGGGTCTGCTCGACCATGGTCCGGAAATCGGCAGCGTTGCGGGCGTCGCGGCTGGCCGAGGTGGCGCACATCCGCACCCGCTCGACGCCCAGCTTCTCGATCTCGGCGGCGTATTCGGCAAGCGCCACCCGGGTGCGCTCGATGGCCTCCGGGGCCAGTTGTCCGGTCCGGTCCACGCCCTGCCCCAGCCGGACGATCTCCATCCGGCGGCACACGTCCACAAGCGGCGCGGTGGGCCCGGCGGAGGGGTCGGGCAGGTCGGCGACCAGCAACCGGATGGAGTTCGTACCGCAGTCGATGGCAGCCACGCGCGTCGTCACGCGGGCCACCCTACCCGGCCGGCGGTGACCCGGCCCGGGGTCAGAGCCGCAACAGCATGCGGGTGTTGCCCAGCGTGTTCGGCTTGACCCGCTCCAGGTCGAGGAACTCGGCGACGCCTTCGTCGTACGAGCGCAGCAGCTGCTCGTAGACCGCTTGCGGCACCGGGGCGCCGTCGATCTCGGTGAAACCGAACGAGCCGAAGAAACGCGTCTCGAAGGTCAGCACGAAGATCCGTGCCACGCCCAGCTCCCGCGCCGCCCCGATCAGCTCGGCGACGATCCGGTGCCCGATCCGCCGACCCCGGCAGGAGGGATCGACGGCGACGGTGCGGATCTCGGCCAGGTCCTCCCACATCACGTGCAGCGCGCCGCAGCCCACCACCGTGCCGTCGGTGACCCGGCTGGCCACCCGGAACTCCTGCACGTCCTCGTAGAGCGTCACGGTCGCCTTGCTGAGCAGCCGGCGGTCGTCGGTGTAGGTGTCCACCAGCCGCCGGATCGCCCGTACGTCCCCGGTGCGGGCCCGCCGAACCACGAAGTCGTCGAGATTGGCCGCGTCGGCGGCAGGGGCGGCGTCGGCGCTCACTCGGTCTCCGGCACGTCCACGCAGCGACCCGCCGCCCACCACGGCTCGACAAGCGCCAGGACCTCGTCGCCGAACGGGTTCACCCCCGGCCCGGCGGCGAGCGCGTGCCCGAGGTGAACGTGCAGGCACTTGACCCGGCCGGGCATGCCACCGGCGGAGACGCCGGCGATCTCCGGCACCTCGGCGATCGCCTCCCGGCGGGTCAGGTAGTCCTCGTGCGCGGCACGGTAGCGGGCGGCCAGCTCGGGATCGGCGACCAGCCGGTCCGCCATCTCGCGCATCAGCCCGGCCGACTCCAGCCGGCTGCACGCCGCGGTTGCCCGGGGGCAGGTCAGGTAGAACAGCGTCGGGAACGGGGTGCCGTCGGCCAGCCGGGGCGTCGTCTCCACCACGTCGGGCAGGCCGCACGGGCAGCGGTGCGCCACCGCCTGGGTGCCCCGGGGCGTGCGTCCGAGCTGCGCGGCCACCGCCGCCAGGTCGGCGTCGGTGGCCAGCTCCCGCTTCGGTGCAGGTACGGAAGCCGCCGCCGGCTCCTGCGGTGGTACGACGGTCACTGTGCGCTGTCCTCGTTCACTCGTCGGTCTGCTGGGTGTCGGCGGCTCGTACGCTCGACAGGAGGGTGTCGTACCAGGCGTCCGGCGGGGCGGCCGGCGCCGGCGCGTCAGGGTCACCGGTGCCAGCGGTATCCGGCGGAGGAAGCAGGAGCACCATCTTCTCGCCGGGCCGGCGCATGAAGAACCGTTCCCGGGCCTTCGCCTCGATGTACGCCTCGTCCTGCCACTTCTCGGCCTCGGTGGTCAGCTCGGCGATCAACTTCCGCTGGGCCTCCTGCGCGGCCTCCATCCGCTCGATGTCGGCCTGCTGGTCCAGATAGACCCGGACCGGATAGGTGTAGGCGAGCGCGAGCGCGATCAACACCGCGAACAGCACGGTGGCGCGCCCGGTCAGACCTCGGGATGGGGATGCGGTGCGCCGGATGGCACCGCCACCGGCCGCGGCACGCCGGGCCGCCGCGGGCCGCTTGGCGGAGCGTACCGCCTCGGCACCGCGGGCAGCCGAGGGCGCGCGGCCAGCGACGGCGCGCGACGTGGCGCGGACGCCGCCGTCCCGGCCCGCGCCGGACCGGCCGGTGTGACCCGGCCGGCGGACCGGGCGCTGACCACCCGGCGTACGGCGCTGCTGCATTACATCCCTCCCCCGAGATCTCGCAGCCGTCAGGCGGAACGGTAACGCGGGAAGGCGCCCGCGCCCGCGTAGCGCGCCGCGTCGGCCAACTCCTCCTCGATGCGCAGGAGCTGGTTGTACTTCGCGACCCGGTCCGACCGCGCCGGCGCACCGGTCTTGATCTGGCCGCAGCCGGTGGCCACCGCCAGGTCGGCGATGGTGGTGTCCTCGGTCTCGCCGGAGCGGTGGCTCATCATGCACTTGAAGCCGGCCCGGTGGGCCAGGTCCACCGCGTCCAGGGTCTCGGTGAGCGAACCGATCTGGTTGACCTTCACCAGCACGGCGTTTGCCGCCTTCTCCGCGATGCCCCGGGCGATGCGCTGCGGGTTGGTGACGAACAGGTCGTCACCGACGATCTGCACCCGGTCGCCGATCGCGGCGGTGAGCGTCTGCCAGCCGGTCCAGTCGTCCTCGGCCAGCGGGTCCTCGATCGACACGATCGGGTACGCGTCGGCGAGCTTGGTGTAGTAGGCGCTCATCTCCTCGGCCGACTTGGCCGCGCCCTCGAAGGTGTAGCTGCCGTCGGCGAAGAACTCGGTGGCGGCCACGTCCAGGGCGAAGACGATGTCGGTGCCCAGCCGGTAGCCGGCCTTCTCCACCGCCTCGGCGATCAGGTCCAGGGCTGCGGCGTTGGTGGGCAGGTTCGGGGCGAAGCCGCCCTCGTCACCCAGCCCGGTCGACAGGTCCTTCTTCTTCAGCACCGACTTCAGCGCGTGGTACACCTCGGCGCCGGAGCGCAGCGCCTCCCGGAAGCTGGGCGCGCCGATCGGCGCGATCATGAACTCCTGGATGTCGACGTTGCTGTCGGCGTGCGCGCCACCGTTGAGGATGTTCATCATCGGCACCGGCAGCAGGTGCGCGTTCGGCCCGCCCAGGTAGCGGAAGAGGCTCAGGTCGGCGCTGCCGGCGGCGGCCTTGGCCACCGCCAGGGAGACCCCGAGGATGGCGTTGGCGCCCAGCTCGGCCTTGTTGTCGGTGCCGTCGATGTCGAGCATCTTCTGGTCGATGACCCGCTGCTCGCTGGCTTCGTACCCGATCAGCTGGTCGACGATCCGGTCCTCGATGTTGGCGACCGCCTTCTCCACTCCCTTGCCCAGGTAGCGGCCCTTGTCACCGTCGCGCAGCTCGATCGCCTCGAAGGCGCCGGTGGAGGCGCCGGAGGGCACCGCCGCCCGGGAGATCGTGCCGTCGTCGAGCCCGACCTCGACCTCGACCGTGGGGTTGCCCCGCGAGTCCAGGATCTCCCGAGCCTCGATTACCTCGATGGTTGCCACTGAGTCGCTCCTCGTTCGTGTGCTCTCGTCCGGTGTGGCCGCGACGGTGCGGCTGAGGCAGGTGTTGAACGCAGCGTATCGGTCCCCGCCCTTGCGCACCGCGCCTGGGCGGGGGCCGCCGCCCACCACTTGGTACCGGCGGGTCGGACATTCCCGGATTCTCGGGCCTCAACCGGCAACGAGTTTGCACGACTGGGATCCGATCAATCAGGCTGGTCGCCATGCCCGCCGCCTCGACCACTCTCCGTACGCTCGCCGTGTCGGCCGTCGCGTTGCTCACCGTCACCGGCTGTCAGGCCCTGGACGACGCCGGACGGACGATGGGGCGGGCCGACATCGTCAACGATCTCGCCGCCCGGATGGACCGGGCGCTGGAGTTGACCTACTCGGCGGAGTACCAGCTCCCCGGCGGGAAGACCGCGACCATCAGCCAGGCGCAGGATCCGGCCCGCTCGGCGTACACCTGGCCGGAGGGCAAGCTCGCGGTGACCGAGGAGGCGACCACCCGCTGCGGCGTCGAGGGCGACGAGACGACCTGCACCCTTGAGGCGCCTCCCGCCCCGAACAGCAAACCCTCGGTGATCGTCTTTACCGAGGCGGAACGCGAGGGGCTGATCACCCCACCGATGGTGATGGGACTGCTGACCAACGCGGCACTCGACCCGGGCGCGGTGATCGCCCAGAGCGACACCACGGTCGCCGGCCTGCACGCGACCTGCGTCGACATCCGCCAGAACGCCGACAACTTCACCGCCTGCGTGACCGGGGAGGGAACGCTGGGCAGCTTCACCGGTCAGGTCGACGGCGAGCCGGTGGAGGTGGCGCTGAGCCGCTACCAGCCGCAGGTCGACGCGTCCGCCTTCGAGCTGCCGCCCGGCGCCGACGTGGTCGACCGCCGTCCCGCCGGCAACTGACCGGCCGCCGGCTGACCGGCCGGCGCCCGCCGCCTCACCCGCCGAGCAGCGTACGCAGATGGCGCGGGGGTGGGCAGTTGTGCGCGAGCATCTCGTCGTGCCAGTCGCGCAGCGGGACGTCGTACGGGCGGGTCGCGGCGATCTCGGCGACCTCCTGGTAGCCGACGAAGTACGTCGAGAGCTGGGTGGAGGTGAGCAGGGCCCGCCGCCACTTGCCGCCGGCCTCGCCCTCCTCCTGGAAGCCGCGACCGGTCAGCAGCGCCATCGCCTCCGACTCGGGCAGGTCGTCGCAGTGCACGAGCTGATCGAGCAGCGCGTTGAGGGTCATCCGCAGCTGCATCTTCAGCTGCTGCAACCGCACCGGCAGGCCGCCGAAGCCGTGCTCGACCATCACCTGTTCGGCGTAGACCGCCCAGCCCTCGACGAACGGTCCGGATCGGGTGAGTGCCCGCACCCGGGTGGAGCCGACGTGTCGTCGGGCATGGGCCAGTTGCAGGAAGTGGCCGGGCATCGCCTCGTGCACGGTCAGGTTGCGGATCATGTGGTCGTTGTACTCGCGGTAGAACGACTCCGCCCGCTGGGCCGGCCAGTCCGCCGGGGTGGGCGCGATGCAGTAGAACGTGGGCAGGTCGGCGGTTTCCAGCGCGCCGGGCGGGTCGCAGTAGGCCACCGCCACGCCCCGGGCGAACTCCGGCATCACCTGGATCACGCACCTGTCGTCCGGCACGGTCACCAAGTCGTGGGCGCGGACGAAGTCACTCGCCTCGTCCATGGTGATCGAGGCCAGTTCCACGATGGTGTGGTCGTCCGGGTGCTCGGCGGCGAGCAGGTCCAGCGCCCGGCGTACCGTCTCGTCGTCGGCCGGGCCGCCGACCAGCTCGACCGCTGCCGCGCGGATCTCCTCGGTGACCCGGTCGAGGTTCGCCCAGGCCCGCCGCTGGATCTCGGCGGCACCCAGCTCGGTGTCGAGCGCGTACCAGAGCCGGGCCTCCCAGCGACGGCGGCCCAGCCGCGGGTCGCGGCCGGGACCGGCGTCGGCGGCCAGGCCGGCGCGGAGCCAGGCGACGAACTCCTCAACCGCGGCGATCGCGCCGGTGGCCGCCGGCGCGACCCGGTCGTGCAGCGCGGGGGCCTGGGCGAGCAACGCCGGCACCTCGTCGCGGATCAGCGCCGCCGTCCCGGTGAACTGCCCGATCGCGGTCTCGGCGTGGATCCGGGGCATGTCACGCAGCGTCGCGCGGGCGGTCGCAAGCGCGTCCGGTACGGCGTCGAGCCGGCCGGCGAGGGCGGTGAGCCGTTCCTCGACCGGCGCGTACGGGCGGGCGACGAGGGCGTGCAGCAGCGGGCCGGGGTTGTGCACGAGCGGATCCCACTCGTACGCCCGGATCTCGGTCAGTTCGAACAGGTGCCTGTCGACAAGGGTGGCGAGCAGCGCGTGGTCGACCCGCTCGTCGACGTCCAGGGCGTCCGCGTCGATCTCGCACAACGCGCTCGCAGCGTCCGAGAGCATCGCCCGGTCGCTGCCGAGGGCATCGGCGGAGAAATCCGGCAACCGGTCGTCGAACCGGTGGTCCCCCACCGAGGTCGCGATCCCCGGCCGGCTCCCCAGCAGCGCCTCGACGATCCGCTCCCCCACCACCTCGAACCGCTC
>NZ_POTX01000129.1 GCF_003236305.1 Micromonospora endophytica
GTCTCGTGGGCTCGGAGATGTGTATAAGCGACAGGGGTTAGGGGGTGGTGTAGGTGATGGTGATTTGTTCGTAGTTGAGGGAGCGGAGTAGACCTTCTAGCATTTTGCGGGTGTTCTCCTCGGCTCGGACGGCCAAGCCGCTCTCCCGGGCGGCGGCGGTGATCCGGTCCTCGGCCAGCTGGTAGACCTGCTGCTGCCGGTTCGGGTCGCCACCGATCAGGTCGCCGACCCGGTTGAGCAGGCCGCGCTCCTCGGCGAAGACGTAGCTCTTGTCCAGGTCGAGATTGGTCTCGGCGAGCTGCGGCGCAGGCAGCTTGATCTCGACGGACTTGCCGTCCGCCGACGGCACGACCGCCCCCTCGGTGAGGGCGCCGAAGTCGACGTACGCCTCCACACTGCCCGAGCCGACGAAGAGTGTCCGGTCGTTGACCAGCCAGTCCGGCACGTGCTTCCGGTCGTTCTGGAGGTCCACCACCACCTGGAAATTGCCCTCGGCGGCCACATAGCGGCTGAGGTCCTGCATCGACTCCAGCAGCGCGGGCTGGCTGCGGTCGGTCTGCTCCTTGGTGAAGGGGTTACGGAACTCCGGCAGGAGCCCGGTGGTCTGCACACCGAGCAGCACCACCACCGCCACCGCCGCGGCACCGAGCACCCAGAGCAGGGCGCGCACCGCACCGCCCCCCGACGGCGCGGGCGGGCCGCCCGGCCGGTCGTCGTGCGGCTCCGCCAGGTCCGAGTGTGGATCAACCTGCGGGTATGCGCTGGTGGGCTCGTTGATGTCGCCGTCGCGTGCCATCGCCCTCACCGTCCTTGTCAGACGCGTTGTCTGTTGATGACGGTAAGCCCCCGGTACGACAGCCGCTCGTCGAGTCGGATGGCCGCCTGTTTTCGCAGGTCAAGCGGTCTCGCGGGGGACACCGGTAGTCGTCGCCCACGGCGCGGGTGCCCGGCCCCGGGAACCGTAGCCACCCACCGTGCGGGCTACCCCGGAGAGGGTGTGGTTACCGGCCCCGGCCGGCCGAATACTGGGTGACGTGGACGCGAAACGACAGCTCGGCGAGTTCCTCTACACCCGCCGTTCGCAGCTCAGGCCGGCGGACGTCGGCCTGGCAACCTACCCCGGCCGGCGGCGGGTGGCCGGGCTTCGCCGGGAGGAGCTGGCGCTGCTCGCCGGGGTCAGCTCCTCGTACTACGCCAGGCTCGAACAGGGGCAGTCATCGAACGCCTCCGCAGAGGTCCTGGACGCCATCGCCACCGCGTTGCGGCTCGACGAGGCGGAGCGCCGGCACCTGCACGACCTGGCCACCGGATCCCGCCGCCGGGCCGGCGGCCGGCGGGTGGCACCGGAGCGGGTCAGTCCGGCGGTGCGCCAACTCATCACGGCACTGGGTGACGTTCCGGTACTGGTGCTGGGACGGCGCAGTGACGTGCTGGCCTGGAACCGCGCCGGGAACGCCCTGTTCGCCGGACACCTGGAGTTCACGAGTCCGCAGCAGCCGCAGACCCGGCCGAACATGGCTCGTCTGGTGTTTCTCGACCCGCACACCCGCGAGCTGTACGGCGACTGGCCGGAAAAGGCGCGCGCCGTGGTCGGCACCCTGCGACTCTCATCCGGCCAGTATCCCGATGATCCGGCCCTGGCCGTGCTGATCGGCGAGCTCTCGGTCAGGAGTCCGGAGTTCAGCCACATGTGGGCCGATCACCGCGTGAAGTCCGGCGGCGAGCCGGTGTACGAGATGCGGCATCCGCTGGTCGGCGCGATGAGCGTCACCCAGCAGAGCCTGCGGACCGAACAGGGCCAGCACCTCGTGGTCGCCACCACCGAGCCCGGCTCCCCCTCCCAGGCGGCAATGACCCTGCTGGTGCACAGCGTGGTCACCGCCCGGACAGCACCCGCCGACGGGGCGACGACCATCCACGCACCGACCGCCCGGTAACCCGTCCGTTCGCTACGTCGCCTGTCCCGCACAGGCGTTTCGCGGCAGTTCCGCAACCACAGTCAGGTCATCGTCGGCGCCCGGGAAACGGCGCCACGGTCCCGTGCGCCCGGGAAGTGGTGCCACGGTCCCGTGCGCCCGGAAACGGCGCCGCTGACACCCGCCCACTCGGCCGGCAGATGCGCCGAGCAACCATCCACAAGGAGAGCAGGACAAGTGCGCAAGAGAATTGTCAACGCCCCGATCGCCGCCGCCGTAGCCGGCCTCACCGTCGTGACGGTGCTGGGCACCGGCACCGCTTCGGCTGCCGTCCCCGTTTCGCCAGCCGTCACGGCACCGGCATCGGCCGTACCGCCGTCGGCCACCCAGGCCACCACGCTCCGTTCCCGGATCGCGCTGCACTTCGACCTGGCCAAGGGCCAGCTACCGGAGAATATCGCGTTCTCGCCGGCCGGCACCGCGTACGTCACCTTCGCCGGTGCCCGTCAGGTCGCCGCGATCGACCGGGACGGCACGATCCGTACCCTGGCGACCCTGGCCGCCCCCGCCGACGGCGGGGTCGACACGCCGGCGCTCGGGTTCCCCCTGACCACGGGCATCGTGCGGCACCGGGACGGGACGCTGTATTTCCTGTACGCCAGTGGTGACGCCGCCTCGACCGGCCTGTACCGGCTCAAGCCGGGCGGCACGCCGCACCGCATCGCCGCACTACCGGAGAACGGCCTGCCCAACGGCCTGACCTTCGACGAGCGGCGGGGGATCTTCTACGTCACCGACTCGGTGCTCGGCACGATCTCCACGGTGCAGCGGACCGGCGGACGGGTGACCGTCTGGTCCTCGGCACCCGAACTCGCCCCTACCGGTTTCCTGGGGGTCAACGGCGTCAAGGTCCGCGACGGCGCGGTGTGGGCCACCAACCTGGACCAGGGCACGCTGCTGCGGATTCCGGTGCACCACGGCGCACCGGCGAAGGTCGAGGTCCGGGCCGACGGCCTGACCGGCATCGACGACTTCGCCTTCGCCGGCAGCGGCACCGACCAGGTGATCGCCGCCCTCGTCGGCCAGAACACGGTGGCCCGCATCGACGGAGCCGGCCGGTCGACGACGCTGCTGACCGCCGCCGACGGTCTGCAGAACCCGACGGCGGTCGCCGTCCGCGGCGGGACGGTGTACGTCACCAGCGCCGCCTACCTCACCGGCACCGACCCCAACCTGATCGTCGCCGCCCTGCCCCGCCACTGACCGCACGCCCCCGAGTAGCAACGGGCTGAACGAGATCGAGCCGGGTGACGACACGTCACCCGGCTCGATCTCAACGCCCTGGTCCCTCGACCCGAAACACGGGTCTGGGGAGTTCCGCGGTCACGCCGTGTTGGGTCGGTCGGCTCGTTCAGCCGTCCATGCCGCTGAGGGCCAGCTGGATCCACATGACCGAGGCGGCGGCGATGCCCAGGAAGGTGAGCGCCGACAGTCCTGACGCGGCACCGAGGCTGAAGCGCCTGCGTGCCACCAGGAAGACGGCCACGGATGCGGCCACCGCGAACAGCGCCAAGTAGAACGTGAATCCCATTGTCTGCTTCTCTCTCTCAGGTGGACGTACCGCAGCGCGGTCGTCCCTCGGGTGGGGTGGGTCGTTCGTCGTGCACAGGAAACGGGCTGCGGGAACCGTCACTGGGCGTACGGCAGGACCTGAAGGCCGGTGTCCCCGTCCTCGCCGGTCGTGATGCGGCCGTCCTTGACGCGGATGACGCCGTAGGCGCCGTGCAGCTCGAACAGGCCGGAGTCACCGGCCAGGGCCACCCGCCAGACCTGCGACGCCTTCCCGTCCTGGCAGGTCTCCAGCTTCAGCGGGGCACCGGCGGTGTCCGCGACGCAGTACCCGCCACCGGCTTCCTCGTTCCAGAACGGCGGCTTGATGACCACCCGGTTCTCGGCCGAAACCGCGGCCGGGTACAGGGCCATCATCGTGGAGTCCGTGCGGCCGGTCCCGGTGAAGTTGACAGCGCTCCGCCCCACCTGGAGGAAGCGGTCCACGCCGTCCCCGGCGACGTCGATCAGGACGCTCTTGCCGGCCCTGATGCCGGTGATGCGGAGCTCGGACAGGTCCGAGGTGACCTTCGCCTTGGTCGTCGGCCCAGCCGTCGGCCTGGCCGGAGCGGCAGTGGCCTTCCCGGTCGGCGCGACGGACGCCGACGCGGTCGAGGTCTCGTCGGGGGCCACAGAAGCAGGCGGCGCCACGGCCGTCCCGGACGGGGCCGGCGCGGAGCTGGCCGACGGTGCCGCGGCGGTGTCCTGGTCACTGTCGCAGGCGGTGAGCAGGGTGGCGGCAGCGGCGAGGACAGCTCCGATGACGAACGAATGGTTGCGACGCGTGTTCATGCCCTAGAGCCTGCCGAACCGCGACCCCGATGCCTTCCGTCCGTGAGCCGGCACCGGCTCGGCGCTGGGCGGATATCCGGCACCGTGCCTCCACCTTTCGGTGGAGGCACGTCCCGCACCTGTCAGGCGTCGACCAGCCCCGCGCGCCACGCCCAGGAGGCGACCTCGACCCGGTTCCGTACCCCGAGCTTCGACTGCGCGGCAGCCAGGTGCGTCTTGACTGTGGACACCGCGACGAACAACTCGGCCGCGATCTCCTGGTTGGTCAATCCCCGTGCCACCGCCCGCACGACGTCGCTCTCCCGGTCCGTCAGGGACTCCACCGGTATGGCCGCCCGGACCTGCGGCCGGTGCCGGAAATGACGCAGCAGCCGGACCGTGACCTGTGGCGCCACCAGTGTGTCGCCGCGTACGGCCGCCCGTACCGCCTCGACCAGCAGGGCCGGTCCGCAGTCCTTGAGCAGGAAGCCGCTCGCCCCGTACTGCAGGGCGGTGTCCACGTACTCGTCGTCGTCGAACATGGTGATGACGACGACCGGGATTGGATCGGCCACGTCGGGACCCGCGAGCAGCCGGGTCACCTGTAGTCCGTCCAGGACCGGCATCCGGATGTCCAGTACGCACACGTCCGGGCGCAGCCGGCGCGCCGCCTCGACCGCTGCCTGCCCGTCGGCGACGTCGGCCACCACTGTGATGTCCGGCTGGGCCTCCAGGATCATCCGGAACCCGACCCGCATCAGTTCCTGGTCATCGGCGATCAAGACCCGCACTGCCTACCGTCCCCATCCTGGTGACACCGACGGCCACTGCCGCGGGCCTGCCTCAGCGAACCGCACGAATGATACGGCCCGGTCTACCGCTCAGCCTGGCGCAGCGGCACGTCGGCGGTCACCCGCCAGCCACCGGTCGTGCGGCCGGCGGTGAACCGGCCACCGAGCAGACGCACCCGCTCCCGCATGCCGACGAGCCCGGAACCAACGCGGTGTCCACGGACCCTCCCGGTGGCCCTCCCGTCGTCGCGGACCTCGACCCGGACGTTCCCCGCCTCCGTCCATACCGAGGCCACGATCTCCCGGGCCCGGTCGGCGTGCCGCCGGGCATTGGTCACCGACTCCTGCACGAGACGCAGCACCGATGTGGCGACCTCGTCGGCCACCGGTTCGGCCAGCTCGACCGTCAGGCGCACCGGCGGGCTGCCGGCCGCCGTCACCGTCCGTAGGTCGGCCGCCAGGTCGGTGGTCCGGGCCAGCGGCGCCAGGGCCTGCCCCTCGCCCGGTTCACGGTCGCGCAGCGCGGTGACCAGGCGACGCATCACGGACAGCGCCTCGATCCCGGAGCGTTCGATCACCGGCAGCACCTGGGCCGCCGCGCCCGGCTCCGCCGCGGACCGCACCTGCGCGGCCCGCACCTGTTCCGTCATCACGCCGACCTGGTGTGCCACCACGTCACGGAGTTCCCGCGCCAGGCCCAGCCGCTCACGCTGCCGCGCGGCAAACACCGCGGCGCGGCTCGCCCGGGCCCGCTCCCGGTCACGACCCCGCAGGTACCACCCGTACGCCACCGGCAGCACCGCCATCGCCACTCCGGACAGCCCCACGCTCCACCATGGCTCCGGCGTCGACCCGGCGGGCAGCGACCAGTACGCCGGCCGTAGCTGCGCCGCCGCCACAGCGGTGGCCAGGACCAACCCGGTGAGCCCGGTCGCCACGACCGCCGGAACCCGCCGGACCACCGCCACGATCACGGCCGCCAGCGCGGCGAACTCGGTAGCCGCCAGGCCCGCCGGCATCTCGGCACCGACCACCCGCAGCAGCCCCGACGAGACGACGAGCGTCGCCACGGCGCCCAGCGCCCCGGCAACCGGCCGCGCCTGCGCCAGCAGCGCCATGGCCGCCACCGCGACGGCGCCCGGCACCACCCATCCCCGGCCCGCGGTGTCCAGTTCCACCAAGGTCTGCACGTCGAGCAGCGCCAGGACCACCAGCAGAATCGCCAACGGCAACTGCCGCAGCACCGGCGCCATCAGCACAGTCTTCCCACCAACCCGCAACGCCTCCGCCGACCACGGAGAGGACATTGGACACAGTACGGGTACGCCTCGTCGGCACCGGACCCGTACGGCAGTTGGGTTATCGTCACCGGCGACTGCCCGGGATCCTGGCCCGTGCGCGGACAGCTTGGTGGCGGTGTGCGGCTCAACTGGCGAGGTCTGATCACCTGGGACTGGCCCCTGGCCGGGCTGCTCGTGCTCGCGTTGGCCCTGGACGGAGCGGCGGCGAGCGAGCTGACCCGGTACGACGATCGGTGGGGGCTGCCGGGTTCCTTCGCCCTGTGCGGCCTCGCGCTGCTGGCGTCCCGCTGGCCGACCGTCGCGGGGGTGGGTGCCGCGGGGATCCTGCTGGTGTGGTCGGTGGTGCTGCGGCTGGCCGACGCCACCGTCCTCTCCGCCGCGGGCGGACTGCTGACCGCCGAGGTCGTCGCGGTCCTGGCCGTCATCGTCGCCGTCGTCCGCCGGTCCCCCGGGTCCACCGCCACCGGAGTCGTGGGGCTGCTCCTGCTGAGCTGTCTCGTGGTCCCGGTCCTGCGGCCGGAGCACCCCGACTTCCCTCAGGACCTGGGCTGGGCGGCGGTTCTGCCGGTGCTGGCTGTCCTCGTCGGCTGGTACCTGCGGGCGCGCGACGCCGAACACGCGCGGGAGACCCGGGCCGTGGTGCTCGCGGCGCAGCTACAGGAGCGGGTTGCCCTGGCGCGGGAGTTGCACGACGTGGTGGCGCACCACATCGGCGGGATGGTGGTGCAGGCCCAGGCGGCGCAGGCGGTGGCCGGGCCAGACCCCGACGCCCCCGGACGGGTGCTGCCGGTGATCGAACGCGCCGGCGCGGACGCCCTGTCGGCGATGCAGCGGATGGTCGTCATGTTGCAGGACACCGGTGAGGGCGGCGGGGAGGCGGTGCCGCTGACCACGGACCTGGTCGCCGATCTGCACGCGGTGACGGCCACTCCGGAAGGTGGCGTCCCGGTCCGGCTGACGGTGGAGCTCACCGAGCCGGTACCGGCGGAGGTCGCGACCACGGTGCTGCGGCTGGTGCAGGAGTCGGTGACGAACGCGCGGCGGTACGCCACCGACGCCCAGGAGATCACCGCGACGGTACGCGCCGCAGACGGGATCGTCCGGGTCCAGGTGCGCGACGACGGCCGGCACACCGGCCAACCGAGACGGTCGGGCGGCAGCGGTTACGGACTGGTCGGCATGCGGGAACGGGTGCAGTTGTTCGGCGGCCGGTTCGAGGCGGGCCGGTTGCCCGGTGCGGGCTGGCAGGTGCGGGCGGACGTCCCGCTGCGGGCCCGGGAGACCAAGGGCTCCGCTACTCGGTGAACTCGACGACCGGTCAGGTGAACGCGGAGATCCCGGTCAACTTCTGGCCGATCACCAACTGGTGGATCTCCGAGGTGCCCTCGTAGGTGAGCACGCTCTCCAGGTTGTTGGCGTGCCGCATGACCGGATAGTCGCCGGAGACACCGTTCGCGCCGAGGATGGTGCGGCACTGCCGGGCGATGGCCAGCGCCTCGCGTACGTTGTTGAGCTTGCCGACGCTTACCTGTTCCGGGCGGAGCTTCCCGGCGTCGGCCAGCCGGCCCAGGTGCAGGGCAAGCAGGAAGCCCTTCTGCCACTCCACCGCCATGTCGGCGAGCTTCGCCTGGGTGAGCTGGAAACCGGCGAGCGGGCGACCGAACTGGGTGCGGGTGCCGGCGTACGTCAGGGTGGTCTCCAGGCAGTCGCGGGCCGCGCCGAGCGCACCCCAGACGATGCCGTGCCGGGCCTCGGTGAGGCAGCTCAGCGGCGCCTTCAGCCCGACCGCGTCGGGCAGCCGGGCGTCCGCCGGCAGCCGGACCTCGTCGAGTGAGATCTCACCGGTCACCGAGGCGCGCAACGACATCTTGCGGCCGATCTCCCGCGCCGCCACCCCGGGCGTGTCCATCGGTACGACGAACCCGCGCACCCCGTCGTCGGTACGCGCCCAGATCACCGCCACCTCGGCGATCGGCGCATTGGTGATCCACATCTTGCCGCCGTGCAGGATCCAGTCGTCGCCGTCGCGGCGGGCCCGGGTGGCCATCGACGCCGGATCGGAGCCGTGATCCGGCTCGGTGAGGCCGAAGCAGCCGATCGCCTCGCCGGCCGCCATCGCCGGCAACCACCGCTGCTTCTGCTCCTCGCTGCCGTAGCGCCAGATGGCGTACATCGCCAGCGACCCCTGCACCGAGACCAGCGACCGGATGCCCGAGTCACCGGCCTCCAGTTCCAGGCAGGCCAACCCGTACGCGACGGCCGACGAGCCGGCGCAGCCGTACCCGGTCAGGTGCATGCCGAGCAGGCCGAGCCGGCCGAACTCGCGGGCCAACTCCCGGGCCGGTACCTGACCCGCCTCGTACCAGCCGGCGACGTGCGGGCGTACCCGATCGTCGACAAGCCGGCGCACGACGGCGCGGACCTGCCGTTCCTCCTCGGTCAGCGACGAGTCCAGGTCGAGCAGGTCGACCGGACCCGCACTCACTCGACCGGGCCGGAATACACGAACACCCGGGCGTGGATCTGGTTGCGCTGTTGCAGCGCGGCGCGCAACGCCCGGTGCAGGCCGTCCTCCAGATAGAGGCCGCCGTTCCACTGGACCACGTGCGGGAACAGGTCACCGTAGAAGGTGGAGTCCTCGGCGAGGAGCTTGTCCAGCGCCAGTTCCCGCTTGGTGGTGATGAGTTGGTCCAGCCGCAACGGACGGGGCGGAATCTCCGCCCACTGCTTGAGCGTCAGATTGTGTTCCGGATAGGGACGCCCGTCCCGGACCGCTCTGAAGATCACGACGGCACGCTCCCCTCCCCCTGGCCGGGACGAACCGCGACGCCGGTCGCGGCGTGGCGCCGCGACCCGCAGCACCGATGACCTTGCCAGCGTAGCCGCACCCCGCACCCCACGTTCTGTTCCCTGATGCCAGTTTCACCACCTGTCGTCCGGTTCTCAACCGGACGAAACCGACCGCTTCGGGTCAGCTCCACCGCCCGCGCCGGACAACCTCCTCCACCGGACGCCGTCCTCGGCGCAACGATGGTGACCGGTGGTCGGGCGCACGGTAACCGATCGTGAGCGCGCCGATCGGGTGGTACGCCTCCGGCACGCCGAAGGCCGCACGGTACGACTCCAACCGCTGCGGCGGAATGCCGAAAAAGCAGGAACCGAGTCCCTCGTCGACGGCGGTCAGCATCATCAGCAGCGCGGCGAACCCGGTGTCGACGTACCAGTAGGGCACCGGCCAACGGTCCGTCGACCGGTCCGCCCAGCCCTTGTCCGGCTCCGCGTACCGCTCCAGGTAGACCGAGCGGTTGGCGTGCGGCACCACGATCACCGGGGCGCGACGCATCCCGGTCAACCAGCGCCCCATCCCGCCGCCCTCCGGTGTGCTGGCCGCCCAGAAGCGTTCCCGTTCGGCTGCCTCCTCCAGCACCAGGAACCCCCAACCCTGGGAGAACCCGGCCGACGGCGCCCGGACCGCGTGCTCCAGCAACCGCTGGAGCACCTCCGGCGGAACCGGGCGGTCCGGGTCGTAGTTGCGCACCATCCGGCGCCGCCGTACGACCTCCGCGAACTCCACAGGACTCTCCTCAGCGTGTGCCCGGCTCCGTGGGCCGGATGCCCCAGCCACCGCGCCAGGTCTCCCCCGGCGCCAGGACGATCAGATCCCGGCCGGACCGGAACGCGTCCGGCGGGCAGGTCATCGGCTCCACCGCGACCGAGCGGCGGTGCCGCTCACCGGAGAGCGTGTCACCGGTGTAGACCTGCCACCAGCCGAACTGCGCGTCGGCCCAGATCCGCAGCCCACCCGTGCCGTCCGGGCCGGTGAGGGTGACCGCCGAGCCCCCGTCGTCATCGCGCACCACATCGCCGAAGGCCAGGTCCAGCACCGCGTCGCCGATACGTCGTGGCTCGGTGAAGTCGTACTCGGTGCCGGCGACCTTCGCCACACCCACCGGCAACAGCCGGCTGTCCACCACCACCCGGCTCTGTGCCGGCACCCGCAACGCGATGTCGTCCACCGCCACCCCCGGCAGGCGCAGGTACGGGTGCACGGAGAAGCCGAACGGCGCCGGCTCGACACCGACGTTCGTCACCTCGTGCTCGGCGCGCAGCCCGTCCGCCCCCACGCTCCACCGGGTACGCAGCCGCAACGGCCACGGGTAACCCGGCTTCGGCAGCAGGTCGTGGCCGATCGTGACCTCGTCCGGGCGTTGCTCGATCAACTCCCACGACGCCCAGTTGACCAGGCCGTGCAGGGCGGTGTACCGCTCCGGCTCGGTGATGTGGAGCTGAAGTGACCGTTCGCCGAAGGTGTAGACGCCGTCGCGGATCCGGTTCGGCCAGGGCGCAAGCACCTGGCCGGCCGAACCGGGACACATCTCGTCGGCGGCGAACCCGTCGAGGTGCTCGACGCCGTCCTGCCGGTAGGCGCGCAGTCCGCCGCCCAACTCGACGATCACCGCCTCGTGGCCGGCGGCGGAAATGGTCCACTGTGCCCCCGACAGGGGACGCGGCTCGCGGGTTTCCATGTCGCCAGACCCTAGCCTCCGGAACCGGTCTCCGCTCGCTGCGGTCGGCCTTGCGCGACGTCGTCCGCCGGCGGCGACCCGGTCGCGGCCCGGTAGCGGGTCAGCACCGGGAACGCCACTGCGAGCAGCACCGCGAGTGCCGCCGCCGCCAGGCCGCCACCGACCCAGGCCACCCCGCTGCCGAACCCGGCCGCCATGGCACCGGCCCGCAGATCACCCAGGCGCGGTCCACCGGCCACCACCACCGTGTTGACCCCCTGGAGTCGGCCGCGCATCCGGTCCGGCGCGTAGACGATCAGCATCGACTGCCGTACCACCGAGCTGACCAGGTCGGCCGCCCCGGCCAGCACCAGCAACGCGACCACCAGCCAGAGCTGCCGGGCCAGCCCGGCGAGCGCCACCGCCACGCCCCAGCCGACCACGGCCAGCACCAGCACCAGCCCCTGCCGGCGGACCCGGCCGATCCAGCCGGAGAAGAGCCCGGCGAGCAGCGACCCGAGCGCGATCGAGGCGTAGAGCCAGCCCACCGCCGCGCCGCCACCGAACCGCTCGGTCGCCACCTCGGGAAAGAGGGCCCGGGGAAAGGCGAACACCATCGCGATCAGGTCGATGGCGAAGGAGAGCAGCAGCACCGGCGCGCCGGCCAGATAGCGGACACCGTCGACGATGCTGCGCAGCCCGGCCTGCCGGGGCGTACCGTCCGGATCCGGCTCGGGTGGCATGACGGGCAGCCGGATCGCCGCCCAGACCAGGGCGACGAGCAGGGTGGCGTCCAGGCCGTAGGCGATCGGCAGCGCGATGTCGAGGTCGAAAGTGGCGAGGATCAGACCGGCCGCCAGCGGCCCGAGCACCGAGGTGGCCATCGCCGTGGTGAAGTTCAGCGTGGCGGCGGCGGGCACCAGTTCGGTGGGAACCAGCCGGCCGACGAGCGCGCCCCGGGCCGGGCCGCCGAGCGCGAACGAGACCGCGCTCAGCGCCACCAGCGCCAGCAGCAGCACCGGGCTGCCGACGTTCAGCAACGCCTGGGCGAGCAGCCCCAGCACGGAGATCCAGAGCAGCACCGAGCTGCCCAGCAGCACTCGACGCCGGTCGGCCGCGTCGGCCACCGCGCCGCCCCAGAGCCCGAAGATCAGCAGTGGTACGAAGCCGGCGATGCCGAGCAGTCCCACCCAGAGTGAGTCCTCGGTCAGCGCGTACATCTCCACGGGTACGGCGACCGCGGTGAACTGGAACCCGAACATCGCGATGCCGTTGCCGAGCCACAACCGCCGGTACGCCGGCACCCGCAGCGGACGCAGGTCGATCGCCCAGCGACGCTGCTCGCTCGACCGGGAGGTGTCGGTCGCGGTCACGGTGCGAGCCGCTCCACGACCCAGCCGGAGCCGGTACTGCGGAACCGCAGCCGGTCGTGCAACCGGCTGGCCCGCCCCTGCCAGAACTCGACCGACTCGGGTCGTACCCGCAGCCCGCCCCAGTGCTCGGGGGCGGGGATCGGGTCCACGTCGGCGAACCGCTCCGCCGCCGCCCGGTACGCGTCGTCGAGCGCGGCCCGGTCCGGCAGCACCGACGACTGGGCGCTGGCCCACGCCCCCAGTCGGGAGCCGCGGGGCCGGCTGGCGAAGTACGCCTCGGTCTCGGCCCGGTCGACCGGCTCCACCGAGCCGGCGACGACCACCTGCCGGTGCATGGGGAACCACGGGAACACCAGGCTGGCGTACGGGTTGGTGAGCGCCTCGGCGCCCTTGCGGGACCGGTAGTTGGTGAAGAAGACGAAGCCCTCCGGGTCGTACCCCTTGAGCAGCACGGTCCGCGCGCTCGGCCGGCCGGCGGCATCGGCGGTGCCCACCACCATCGCGTTCGGCTCCGGCAGCCCGGCGGCCACCGCCTCGGCGAACCAGATGTCGAACTGGGTGTGCCAGTCATCCGCCAGGTCGGCCTCGATCAGCCCGGACTCGGCGGCGTACTCGTGGCGCATCCCCGCTGGCGGCGGTGTGTCCCCCGTCACGTTTCCTCCCCTGCGCACCGGGCCACTGCCGGCCCGACCAGCCTCTACGGCCCAGTCTGGCCGACGGTGTGGCGGCTTGCGCGGCCGGGGATGTCGTGTGCAGCACATCGATCGTGTCTCGCGTACCCGGTAACCAGCAGGCAAGATGTCACGAACACATATCCCTGAGGGTCGCCTAAGGCGCTCACCCGGCCGGGGCCGGGGACACCGAGCCCGGGCGGGCGCACCGACCACACACCAGGAGCAGTGAGATGGCCGATTTCAAACCCGGACTTGAGGGTGTCGTCGCGTTCGAGACCGAGATCGCTGAGCCCGACCGCGAGGGCGGCGCGCTGCGCTACCGCGGGGTCGACATCGAGGATCTGATCGGCCAGGTCTCCTTCGGCAACGTCTGGGCCCTGCTCGTCGACGGCCGGTTCGGCCCGGGCCTGCCGCCGGCCGAGCCGTTCCCGGTGCCTGTGCACTCCGGCGACATCCGGGTCGACGTGCAGTCCGCCGTCGCCATGCTCGCCCCGTACTGGGGGTTGCAGCAGCTGCTGGACATCTCCGACGAGCAGACCCGCGAGGACCTCGCCCGGGTGTCGGTCACCGCGCTCTCCTTCGTCGCCCAGTCGGCCCGGGGCCTCGGCCTGCCGGCGGTGCCGCAGAAAGAGATCGACAAGGCGTCCACCGTCGTCGAGCGCTTCATGAAGCGCTGGCGCGGCGAGCCCGACCCGCGGCATGTCAAGGCGGTCGACGCGTACTTCATCTCGGCGGCCGAGCACGGCCTGAACGCCTCCACCTTCACCGCGCGGATCGTCGCCTCCACCGGCGCCGACGCCGCCGCCTGCATCTCGTCGGGCATCGGCGCGCTCTCCGGCCCGCTGCACGGCGGTGCGCCGTCGCGGGTGTTGACCATGCTGGAGGCGGTCGAGCGCAGCGGCGACGCCGAGGGCTACGTCAAGGGTGTGCTCGACCGGGGCGAGCGGCTGATGGGCTTCGGCCACCGGGTGTACCGGGCCGAGGACCCACGCGCCCGCGTGCTGCGCCGCACCGCCAAGGAGCTGGGCGCGCCGCGCTTCGAGGTCGCCGAGGCGCTGGAGAAGGCCGCCCTGGCCGAGTTGCAGGCCCGCCGGCCGGACCGGGTGCTGGCCACGAACGTCGAGTTCTGGTCCGCCGTGGTCCTCGACTTCGCCGAGGTGCCGGCGCACATGTTCACCTCCATGTTCACCTGCGCCCGGATGGGCGGTTGGAGCGCACACATCCTGGAGCAGAAGAAGCTGCAGCGGCTGGTCCGCCCGTCCGCCCGGTACGTCGGGCACAGCCCCCGCAAGCCGCACGAGGTGGACGGCTGGGACGCCGTCCCCCACGACGTCTGAGGTGCAAGGAGGGGCCCCCTGTTAACGCCTCAGGTAGAGGAGGGGGCCCCTGTTAACACCCCGCAACCTGGTGCACGGGTGTGGCGGAGGACTCAGCTCCGGCCGTGGGACCAGCGGCCGACCAGGCCGCCGCTGGTGCGAGGATATGAACCGGCAGTGTCGCCGGACCGGGGCCCGGATCTCGAGCGGCCTGTGCGGCCACGCACGGGTTCTCGATTCGCACCGGCGTGGACCGGGCCCACCCTCGCCCATTCGGAAGGATCTTCAAGATCGTGGCTGACGCACCGACCATCCGGATTCCCGACGAGATCAAGCCCGCCGACGGCCGATTCGGCTGCGGGCCGTCCAAGGTCCGTCCGGCGGCGGTCTCCGCGCTCGCCGAAGTGGCGACCAGCTACCTGGGCACCTCGCACCGGCAGAAGACGGTCCGCGACCAGGTCGCCCGGTTGCGTTCCGGCATCGCCGAGTTCTTCTCCCTGCCCGAGGGCTACGAGGTGATCATCGGCAACGGCGGCACCACCGCGTTCTGGGAGGTCGCCACCTTCGGCCTGATCCGTGACCGGGCCCAGTTCGCCAACTTCGGCGAGTTCGGCGCGAAGTTCGCCAAGGCGGTCAAGGACGCGCCGTTCCTCGGCGAGCCCACCGTCCGCAAGTCGGACGCGGGCAGCGCGCCGACCCTGGTCGCCGAGGCGGGCGTGGACGTCTACGCCACCCCGCACAACGAGACCTCGACCGGCGTGGCGGTGTCGATCGGCCGGGTGGCCGGGGCCGACCCCGACTCGCTGCTGCTCGTCGACGCCACCTCCGGCGCCGGCGGCCTGGAGGTCAACGTCGGGGAGACCGACGTCTACTACTTCGCCCCGCAGAAGTGCTTCGGCTCCGACGGCGGGCTCTGGCTGGCCCTGATGTCACCGGCCGCGCTGGAGCGGGCCGCCGAGGTCAAGGCGTCGGGCCGGTACATCCCGGCCTTCCTCGACCTGGTCACCGCGATCGACAACTCGCGGCTGGAGCAGACGTACAACACCCCGGCGCTGGCGACGATCTTCCTCGCCGCCGAGCAGACCGACTGGATGAACTCCCAGGGTGGGCTGACCTGGGCGGCCAAGCGCACGGCCGAAAGCGCGTCGATCGTGTACGGCTGGGCCGAGCGCTCCGCCGTCGCCACGCCATTCGTCGCCGACCCGGCGCTGCGCTCCAACGTCGTCGCCACCATCGACTTCGCCGACGGGGTGGACGCCACCGCGATCGCCAAGGCGCTGCGCGCCAACGGCATCGTGGACACCGAGCCGTACCGCAAGCTGGGCCGTAACCAGCTGCGGGTCGCGCTCTTCCCGGCCGTCGAGCCCGCCGACGTGGAGGCGCTGACGGCCTCCATCGACTACGTCGTCGAGCGGCTGTAACCGGTCCAGCACCTCACCACCGGTCCAGCACCTCACGCCGACCGGTCCGGCGAACCGCGCCGCGGGCCCGGCCACCCATTCGGGGGGCCGGGCCCGTCGGCGGCGGGGCCGCCCGCCGGCTGACGAGGTCCGCCGGGGCCAGGGCCGACCGGGCCCGGCTGAGCCGTCAGACAGCGGCGGACCAGCCCGAATCGACTGTACGACCGGGCGTGGCGTCTCCCACCTGAGTGACAATGGGCGTACGGTGGTACGCAACGCCCGGGTGGCCGGCTCGTGGCGAACGGCCAGCGAAGCGGGACGGAGGCAACGCAATGCGCCCAGTACGCTTCGTCGCCCTCTCCGAGGACGGCCAGGCCCTGGTGCTCGCCGACGAGGTCGGGCGGCTGCTCGCCCTGCCCATCGACGAGCGTATCGCCGGAGCACTGCACGCCGAGCCGGGCGCGCCCACCCTCGCGGTGGCCCCGGCCACCGCCGACCCGGTGCCGTCGCTGTCCCCACGGGACATCCAGGCCCGGATCCGCGCCGGTGAGTCCGCCGAGGATGTGGCCCGCATCGCGGGCGTTCCGGTCGACCGGGTGCTGCGCTACGCCGGGCCGGTGCTCCAAGAGCGGGCGATGCTCGCCCAGCATGCCCGCCGCACCCGGCTCAAGGGTGCCGAGAAGCCGACGCCCCTGGCCGAGGTGGTCAACGGCCGGCTCGCCCAGCACGGCATCGACACCGAGAAGATCTCCTGGGACGCGTGGCGCCGCGACGACGGCACCTGGCGGATCGTCGCCACTTGGCCGTCCGGCAAGGCCACCGCGCAGGCGGTCTGGGATCTGGACAAGACCCGCCAGTCGGTGACCCCGCACGACGACATGGCGCAATACCTCTGCGCCGAGCGCCCGACGCCGATCCTGGGCCAGGAGCCGGCACCCGAGCGGGGCGGGCATGCCCTGCCCACCCCGTCGCGCGGCGAGCCGAGCCGGGGCGGGCACGGTCTGCCCGCGCCGGCCGAGTCGGGCCGCTCGGGCCGTGACCCGATCCGGGCCGGCCGGGACGCCCTGCTCGCCTCGCTCGACCGGCCGCTCGGTTCGACCTCGGGCCGCGGTCTTGAACCCCGCTCGCCAGCCGCGCTGGCCGGGTCGGATTCGCCCCGGCAGCGGGCGGTCAGTGGTGGTGCCGCCGCGCTGCTCGGCGGCGGCCAGGGTTCGGCCTTCGACGACGATGCCGACGCGCCCAAGGAAGTTCCGGCCGTGCCGTCCCTGGCCGTGCTCCGCCCCCGCCGGCAGGGCGCGGCGGCGACCGAGACGTCCGACCCCGCCGGCAAGCCGCGCAAGCGCCTGCCCAGCTGGGACGACGTCCTCTTCGGCAGCGGCCCCGCCGCCCGAGAATCCTCCTAACC
>NZ_POTX01000012.1 GCF_003236305.1 Micromonospora endophytica
CCACCCCCACGATCCCCACCCCACGCAGCGCCACCGCCGAGCGTGTCGTCGGCTGACCGTGGGGCTGCGTGCCGGGCCGTGGGCGATTGACGGCGGTTTCGCTCGGGCGGACACTAAGCCTATCTGGTAAGTAGGAGAAGGGTGCCGTTGGTCAGCGATGATCGACTGCGCCGTGGCTGAGGGTGGGTGGCCCGTGTCGACGACCCGTGTGATCCGTACCGACGAGGAGGCTGTCGAGGTCGCCCGGAAGCTGGCCACCTCGTTCGCCGAACACGCCGCCGACCGGGACCGGGAGCGTCGTCTGCCCGAGGCGGAACTCGCCGAGCTGTCCGCCTCCGGACTGCTGGGGATCACGGTGCCGGCCGCCTTCGGTGGGGCCGACGTCTCGGTCACCACACTGACCGAGGTGTTCCGGACGCTGGCCGCGGCGGACGCCAGCCTGGCCCAGATCCCACACAGTCACGTCGTCTTCCTGCAGGCGCTGCGGTTGCAGGGGACGGAGCAGCAGCAGCGGCGGTACTTCGACGCGGCGTTGGCCGGGCAGCGCTTCGCCAACGCGCAATCCGAGCGTGGTGGACGCACCGCCGCCGACGACGCCACCACGCTGCGCCCCCGCTCGGGCGGCGACTACGTGCTGCACGGCGAGAAGTTCTACAGCACCGGCGCGCTGTTCGCCGACTGGCTGGTGGTCCGTGCCGTGTTGACCGACCCGACCGGAGCACCCGTTACGGCGGCGGGGCACGGTCCGACGGCCGGGCCGGCGGTCAAGGTGCTCGCCTATCTGCGCCGGGACACTCCGGGCGTCTCGGTGCGCGATGACTGGGACGGGATGGGGCAGCGGACCACCGCCAGCGGCACGGTGCTGCTGAAGGAGGTGCTGGTCGACGAGGCGCAGGTGGTGCCGTACTCGCCGATTTTCACCAGGCCGACCACCTATGGCGCCCGGGCGCAGGTGTTGCACGCCGCGCTGGACGCCGGCATCGCCCGGGGCGCGCTGGACGCCGCAGTGGTCCAGGTGGCCCGGGCCCGCCCGTGGTTCGAGTCCGGTGCGGACCGGGCCGGTGCGGAACCCCTGCTCGTCCAGCAGGCCGGCGAGTTGGAGATCCTGGTCCGGGGCGCCGAGGCGTTGCTGCGGGAGGCGGCGGCCGCGATCGACGCGACCGAGGCGGCGCTCACCGACGACAGCACCGCGCGTGCCTCGATCGCCACCGCGATCGCGAAGGTCGCCAGCGCGCGGGGATCGGTGGAGGTGGCGTCGGCGTTGTTCGAACTCGGCGGCACCCGGACGGCCGCGGACTCGCTGAACCTGTCCCGGTACTGGCGGGACGCGCGGACCCATACGTTGCACGATCCGGTGCGTTGGAAGATCCAACATGTCGGTCGCTGGCTGCTCGACGGCACCCCGCCGCCACGGCACGGCCAGCTCTGATCGGCACCTGCCGGTAGCGGCCGGCCCGGAGTGGACGGATCGACAAAGGTGTCACCTCCTTGTCACGGTCGGCTGCTGGGTTCACAATACCCATATAACCCACCGGCTCAGTAGGGTTTGAGTTCCCGGACAGGATGCGCGTTCGCCGGCCCAGTGATGGCGCGTCGGTCCAGGTCAAGCGCGGATCGGTCACCGCAGACCGATCTCTGGCGGGCGGCTGGATACCTGTCGAGGGAGGGGGAGAGGCACTGTGAACACGATCACAGCGAGGGTGACGGCGCGGCCACCTCACGTTACGGTCCTGGCATGCACCGAAGCACGCGTCTCATCCGGCGCCGCTTCGTCGACTTCCTCCGGGTGTGCAGCAGCGCCTGTTGAGTCCGACGTCGCCGCCGAGCGACCCCGTCGTCTGAACCGTCGCGCACCTCACCCTCTACCGGGTGAGCGCCAGGCGTGGGCACTGTCGCCCACCGTCGCGACAGACCTCGCTGATTCCACCGCGATCCGCCGATGCCGCCGTGCGCCCTGTGCCGCGGCTCGATCCCGCCTGGGTAGAGCCCGGTAGGTCGACGCCGGATCGTTCCGCTCCGACGGCACCGGCGCGGTCGGATCTCTTCGCTGCGGCGGCGCCAGCGCGGGCGCCCCGCTGCCCGCCGTCATCGATCACCAACCATCCACATCAGATGGAGGGATCCGAGATGTCCCGTACCGTACCGGCCGTCGAGCCGACCCTGACCGACCCCGCCGCCGACGACGCCTTCGTCCGCCAGTGGCAGTTGTGGCACCGCGCGCACCAGCAGGCCCTCGCCGACCCGCACGGCTTCCTCGCCGTGACCGGGCTGCACTGGCTCACCGAGCGACCGGAACGCTTCGCCGACCTGCCCGGCCGGTGGCACACCGGTCCGGGCGGCGTGGTCGTCGAACTGGCCGACGGCGAGCGGCTGACCGTCGACGGCCAGCCGGTCACCGGAGGGCACGAGTTCGGCCCGATCGCCGAACGTGGCGGGGTGACCGTCGGCATCGACGGCGGGGTGCTGGAGGTCGCCCGCCGCGGTGGGCATGACATCCTGCGCCCGCGTCGCCCGGAGAATCCCCTGCTCACCGGCTTCCGTGGCACGCCTACCTACCCGCCGAGCACCCACTGGGCCCTGACCGGACGATTCCTGCCGTACGACAGTCCTCGACCCACCACCGTGGGTGCCGCCGTGGAGGGACTACAACACGTCTACGACGCGCCCGGCCAGGTCGAGTTCATCGTGGATGGCCGACCGTTGCGGCTGACCGCGTTCAACGGCCGCACCCCCGGCAGCCTGTTCGTGCTCTTCACCGACGCCACCTCCGGCGTCACGACCTACGCCGCCAACCGGGCCCTGACCATCGATCCGCCCGACGACCAGGGTCGGGTGACGCTCGACTTCAACCGGGCCACGAACCTGCCGTGCGCCTACACCGACTTCGCCACCTGCCCGTTGCCGCCGGCCGAGAACCGGCTGCCGATCGCGGTCGAAGCCGGCGAGAAGACCCCGTACGAGCGGCTGGCCTAGCCACTTCCAACCCCCGGGAGGACCGCATGCCCTCGTCCATCGACAACCTCTCGGCCGTCGACGCCGACGCCGAGGAGATCCGCAACCTGCTGCGCCACCAGGCCAGCACCGTCACCGTGGTCACCGCACCCGGAGCGCCGGCGGTCGGCTTCACCGCCACCTCCTTCACCTCGGTGTCGCTGTCACCGCCCGTCGTCTCGTTCTGCCTGAACACCGGATCGTCCAGTTGGCCCACCGTGGCCGGCACCCGGCACGTGGGCGTACACCTGTTGGCCCACCACCAGAGCGAACTGGCGAACACCTTCTCCACCAGCGGGATCGACAGGTTCGCCGCACCGACCCGCTGGCGTACCGGCCCGCAGGGAGTGCCCATCCTGGACGGCACGCTCGCCTGGCTGCTCTGCCGGGTGATCGACCGGGTGACGGTCGGCAGCCACGCCATCGTGCTGGCCGAACCGGAACTGATCCGCCGGGCGGACGTCGGCACCCCGCTGCTTTACCACCGGGGCCGTTACACCGGTCTGGAATCGGCGACCGAGGCATGGGTCTCCCGCGCGGTCGCGTGACCAGGAACCGCCGCACCCCCGCCCGCCTGACAGGAGACCCCGCCATGCTCGCCCGCCGGTTGTCCGCCCTCGCCATACCGATCCTGCTGCTCGCCGCCGGCTGCTCCACCACGGCCACCACCGCGCCCGCCGGCGCGGCCGGTCAGCCCCGCTCAGGGGGCACCCTGACCTGGGCGATCGAGACCGAACCTCTCACCCTCAACCCACATCAGTACGCCCAGGCCAAAGCCCGGCTGCTGGTGTGGAACAGCTTCGAGTCCCTGCTCACCTACGACGACCAGGGCGCCCTGGTGCCCTGGCTGGCCACCGGCTGGCAGGCCAGTGCCGACGGGCTCACCTACACCCTGACCCTGCGCGACGGGGTCACCTTCACCGACGGCACCCCGTTCGACGCCGAGGCGGTCAAGGCGAACTTCGACAAGCTCCGCGAGCAGGGGTACGCCCCCGGTGTCGCCGCCGTGCAACTGCGCAACCTCAAGGGCGTCGAGGTGGTCGACCCCCGCACCGTACGCCTGGTGCTGACCGCACCGGACGTGCTGATCCTGGACTTCCTCGCCTCCCCGCAGGGTGCCCAGGTCTCGCCGAAGTCGTTGCGGGAGGCGGCGAACCTGAAGGCCGGCGGGCTCGACGTGGTCGGCACCGGCCCGTTCATCCTCGACCGCTACGTCCCCGGCCAGGAGTTGCACTACAAGCGCAACCCGGCGTACGACTGGGCCCCGCCGACGGCCGACCACACCGGCCCGGCGCACCTCGACGGCATCACCTACCGGTTCCTGAAGGAGTCCGCCGTCCGCATCGGCGCGCTCACCTCCGGGCAGGTGCAGCTCGTGGAGGGGGTGCCCGCCACCGACGTGCCGCTGATCGACGGCAACCCGCAGCTGCGGCTGATCCGCGAACTCAACTCCGGCTCCGCCTTCTCGTACTACTTCAACGTGTCCCGCCCGCCCTTCGACGACCTGCGGGTCCGGCAGGCGTTCCGCGAGGCCGTCGACGTGCCGACCTTGCTGACCTCCGTCTACCGGGACACCGCCACTCGCGCCTGGAGCCTGGTCAGCCCGGCCAGCCCGTTCTACGACAAGCGCCTCGAAGCAAGCTACGGCGGGGACGCGGCCAAGGCCAACAGCCTGCTCGACCAGGCCGGCTGGACGCAGCGCGACGCCGAAGGCTACCGGGTCAAGGACGGCAGCCGCCTCACCGTCCGGCTGTTCCAGTCCGCACCCTTCGTCCGCGACCGCCGCGACGTGCTCGCCCAGGCCGTGCAGGCCGCCGTCAAGCAGAGCGCCGGCATCGACCTCAAGGTCAGCCTGGTCGACCAGGGCACCGCCCAGGAGGCCTTCGACAACAACTCCTACGAGGTCTTCGAGAACTCCCGGGCCGACACCGACGCCGGTGCGGCGCTGAATCTGCTGCTGCACTCCGGGGGTGGGATCAACCGGATCCAGGTGAACGACCCGGGCATCGACAAACTGCTGGAGCAGGGCCAGGCCAGCGCGGACCTGGCCGAGCGGGCCCGCATCTACGCCGAACTGCAACAGCTGGTGGTCGCCGAGCAGGCGCTGGTGCTGCCGCTCTACGCTCCCGCCGACCAGATCGCCGCCAGCACCACGGTCGGCGGGGTGCGGTTCGAACCCACCGCCGGGGTGCCGGCCAGCGCGTACGACCTGTGGATCGGGAAGTGACGTGGGACGCCCGCCACTACGGTCCGTGCTTCGCCGGGTCGCCGCCGGGGTGGTGGTCCTCTGGGTGGCGGCCACCACCGCGTATCTCGCGCTGCTGGCCGCTCCCGGGGACACCGTCGACACGCTGATCGGCGATGGGGTGGACACCCCGCAGATCCGGGCCGACATCATCGCCGAATGGGGCCTGGACCGGCCCGCCGTCGTGCAGTACCTGGACTACCTGTGGCGGCTGGTGCACGGCGACCTGGGCCGGTCCTACCTGTTGCAACGACCGGTGGCCGAGGTGATCGGCGAACAGCTCGCCCCGACGCTGATCCTCTCGGTCGCCGCCGCGACGCTCGGCGTGCTGCTGGCGTTGATCATCGCTGTGGTCACCGCCGGTGACCGGCGGCCCTGGCTGCGCCGGCTCAGTTCCGGCACCGAACTGCTGCTGGTCTCCACCCCGTCGTTCCTGATCGGACTGGTGCTGCTCAGCGTGCTGTCGTTCCGGTTCGGACTCTTCCCCGTCGCCGGCGGCGCGGACCTGCGCGCACTGGTGCTGCCGACGATCACCCTGGCCCTGCCGATCGCCGGACTGCTCGCCCAGGTGCTCCGCGACGGCGTGGACCGGGCGCTTGACGAACCGTTCGTGCTCACCGCGCGCTCCCGTGGCCTGACCGAACGCGTGGTGCTGGCGCGACACGCGCTGCGGCACGCTCTGCTGCCGGCGGTCACCCTCGCCGGCTGGCTGTTCGGCACCCTGCTCGGTGGCGCCGTCATCATCGAGCAGGTGTTCGGCCGGCCCGGCCTGGGTCAGGTCACCCTCAACGCGGTGACCAGCAAGGACATGCCTGTGGTGTTGGCCGTGGTGACGCTCTCGGCCGCCGTCTACGTGGTGGTCAACACCGCCGCCGACCTGGTGTCGCTGGTCATCGATCCGCGACTGCGAAGGAGCTGACCATGACCGTCACCCTGGACGGCGTCCCGGCCGGCGCCACGTTCACCTCCACCACCGAACGGGCGGCGGCAGCCACCCGCCGCCGACGGCTCCGGATCGGGCTGATCGCCGCCGGGGCGTACCTGACGGTGCTGCTGGTCGCGGTGCTCTGGCCGGCGGCGCTGGCACCCGGTGATCCGCTCGCCGCCGATCCGCTCAACGTGCTGGCCGCACCAGACGGCAGCCACTGGTTCGGCACCGACAACCTGGGCCGCGACGTGTGGACCCGGGTGGTGCACGGTGCCGGGCACTCGATCACCATCGCGGTCGCCGCGACCGCCGTCGCGGTCACCGGCGGGGTGCTGCTCGGCCTGCTCGCCGGACTCAGTCACCGGATCGCGGACGAGACGCTCAGCCGTACCCTCGACGCGCTGTCGGCGTTTCCCACCCTGCTGCTGGCGATGCTCTTCATCGCGATCACCGGTCCCGGCACGGTCAGCCTGATCATCGCCATCGGGCTGGTCACCCTGCCCCGTCACGCCCGGGTGGTCCGGGGCCTGACCCAGCTGGTCCGCCGCTCCGGCTACGTCGAACAGGCCGTCACCTTCGGACTGTCCCGCCCCCGTCTGGTGCTGCGGCACATCCTGCCGAACGCGATCGGCCCGATCCCGGTGCTCGCCGTGATCGGGCTTGGCGAGGCGGTCCTCATCGCCGCCGGTCTCAGCTTCCTCGGCATGGGACCGCAACCACCGTCACCGGAGTGGGGCGCGATGCTCTCCGAAGGCCGCAACTATCTGCATATCGCCTGGTGGATCACCATCCTGCCGGGCCTCGCGGTCACCGCGACAGTGGTGTCGCTGACCGTCCTCGGCCGGCACTGGCAGGCCCGACTCGACGGGCGGCACCGCTGATGGGCGACCTGGTCTCGGTCGAGGATCTGCACGTCACCTTCGACACCCCGACCGGCGAGGTGGCCGCCGTGCGGGGGATCGACCTCACCGTCGCCGCCGGTGAATGTGTGGCGATCGTCGGGGAGTCCGGCTCCGGCAAAAGCGTCACCGCCCGTACGCTGGTCGGCCTCGCCGGCCGGGACGCCCGGATCCGGGCCGCCCGCCTGGAGTTGGCCGGCACCGACGTGCGGGCCCACCGGCCCCGTGACTGGCGGCAGGTCCGCGGCCGGGTGGCCGGGCTGGTGCTCCAGGACGCCCTGGTCTCGCTCGACCCGCTGCGTACCGTCGGCGCCGAGATCGCCGAGGTGCTGGCCACTCACGAGATCGTGCGGCGCTCCGAACGCGCCGGTCGGGTCGGACATCTGCTGGACCTGGTGCACGTGCCGGAACCGCAACGCCGGGCCCGGCAGCACCCGCACCAGCTCTCCGGCGGCCTGCGACAGCGCGCGCTGATCGCCTCGGCCCTGGCCGGGGAGCCGGCGCTGCTGATCGCCGACGAACCCACCACCGCCCTGGACGTCACCGTCCAGGCGCAGATCCTGGCGCTGCTCGCCGAACGCCGCGCCGCCGGGCTGAGCCTGCTGCTGATCAGCCATGACCTGGCGGTGGTCGCCCAGATCGCCGACCGGGTGCTGGTGATGCGGGACGGCCGTGTCGTCGAGCAGGGGCCCACCGAGCGGCTGCTGCGCGCACCCGAGCACCCGTACACCCGGCAACTGCTCGACGCCGTCCCGTCGGCGTCGTCGCGCGGCCGACGACTCAGCGCCACCACCGGGCCCGCGCGGACGGCACTGCCCGCCCGCCCCGAGGTCCGGCGGGGCGACACCGTCCTCACCGCGACCGGCCTGACCAAGCGGTACGGTGACCACACGGTCGTGCGCGACGTCGGCTTCACCATCGGGCGGGGCGAGACCCTCGGCCTGGTCGGCGAGTCCGGCTCGGGTAAGAGCACCGTCGCCCGGATCGTGGCCGGCCTGCTGGAGCCGGACGAGGGCACGGTCGCCTTCGAGCGGACACCCTGGACTTCGGTGGCGGAACGCACCCGCCGGCCGTTGCGTCGCCAGCTTCAGGTGATCTCCCAGGATCCGCTCGGCTCGTTCGATCCTCGGTGGAACGTGCAGCGGGTGATCGCCGAGAACCTCGACCCGGACATCTCCCGAGCCGACCGGACCGACCACGTCGTCGAGCTGCTGCACCGGGTCGGGCTTGACCGGAACCTGCTGGGCCGCCATCCCCGGGCGCTCTCCGGCGGGCAGCGGCAGCGGGTCGCCATCGCCCGCGCCATCGCCACCCGACCCAGCCTGATCATCTGCGACGAGCCGGTCTCCGCGCTCGACGTCTCGGTGCAGGCCCAGGTCCTCGACCTGCTCGCCGACCTGCGCGCCGCCGACGGCACCGCCCTGCTGTTCATCTCGCACGACCTGGGGGTGGTGCACCACCTCGCCGACCGGGTGCTGGTGATGGCCGACGGCGCGGTGGTCGAGCAGGGACCGGTCGGCGACGTCTTCACCTACCCCCGCCACGACTACACCCGTTCACTGCTCGCCGCGTTGCCGGCGCTCGTCACCACCGGCCGACCGTAGGAGGTCCGCTCGTGTCCGACCCCACCCTGCACCTCGCCGTCGCCCTCGACGGTCTCGGCTGGCATCCCGCCGCCTGGCGGCTCTCCTGCGCCGAGCCCACCGCACCACTGCACGCCCACTGGTGGAGCGGGCTGGCGGCCGAGGCCGAACGCGGCACGCTCGACCTGCTCACCATCGAGGACAGCCTCGCCCTGCAGTCGTCGCGTCCCGACGGTCCCGACGGCCGCACCGACCAGCTACGCGGGCGGCTGGACGCGGTCCAGATCGCCGCCCGGATCGCCCCGTCGACCCGACACATCGGTCTGGTGCCGACGACGAGCGTCACGCACACCGAGCCGTTCCACCTCTCCACCGCCGTGGCCACCCTCGACCACGTCAGCGGTGGGCGGGCCGGTTGGCGACCCCGGGTCTCCGGGACGTCCGCCGAGGCCCGGCACTTCGGCCGCCGCGACATCCCGGGCTTCGACCCGCACCGGCTCGACGAACCAGCCACCGTACGCCTCGTCGACGAGCTGTTCGCCGAGGCCACCGACGCGGTCGAGGTGGTCCGCTGGCTCTGGGACAGCTGGCAGGACGATGCGGTGATCCGGGACGTGGCGACCGGCCGGTTCATCGACCGGGACCGGCTGCACTACATCGATTTCACCGGGCGGTGGTTCTCGGTCAAGGGGCCGTCCATCGTGCCCCGGCCGCCGCAGGGGCAGCCGCCGGTCGCCGTGCTGGCCCACGCGGCGACCGCGTACGCCTTCGCCGCCGGGCAGGCCGACATCGTCTTCGTCACGCCGGCCGACGCCGGGCAGGCCGCCGAGATCGTCACCGAGGTACGCGCGGCGGAGGTCGCCGCCGGTCGTACCGGCCCGCCGCTGCGGATCCTCGCCGACCTGGGGGTCGTGCTCGACGAGACGCCCACCCTGGCCCGTCGGCGGCGTGACCGGCTCGACGACCTCGACGACACGGAGCACGCCTCGGACGCGGCCATCTTCACCGGCACCCCGGCGCTGCTGGCCGACCTGGTCGCCGACTGGCACCGGGCCGGCGTGGACGGCTTCCGGCTGCGCCCCGCAGTGCTGCCCGACGATCTCACCACGATCGTCCGGGCGCTCGTGCCGGCGCTGCGTGACCGCGGGCTGTTCCGGCACCGCTATCCCGGCGGCACCCTGCGCGACCTGCTCGGTCTGCCCGAACCGGTGAACCGCTACGCCGCCCCGTCGCCCGCGTGACCGTCAGGAGAGCCGCCATGCCCAAGCAGATCATCCTCGCCGCGCACTTTCCCGGCGTGAACAACACCACCGTGTGGAGCGATCCCGCCTCCGGCAGCCAGATCGACTTCGCCTCCTTCGTGCACCTGGCCCGCACCGCCGAGCGGGGAAAGTTCGACTTCCTCTTCCTCGCCGAGGGGCTGCGGTTGCGTGAGCAGCGGGGCCAGATCCACGACCTGGACGTGGTCGGTCGACCGGACACGTTGACAGTGCTGGCCGCGCTCGCCGGCGTCACCACCCACCTGGGACTGGCCGGCACCCTGAACACCACCTTCCGTGAGCCGTACGAACTGGCCCGGCAACTGGCCAGCCTGGACCACCTCTCCGGCGGCCGGGCCGCCTGGAACGTGGTCACCAGCTCGGACGCGTTCACCGGGGAGAACTTCCGTCGCGGCGGCTACCTGGACCGGTCGCTGCGCTACCAGCGGGCGGCCGAGTTCGTCCAGACCGCCCGCGAGCTGTGGGAGTCGTGGGCGCCCGACGCGGTGGTGGCCGACCGTGCCGCCGGGCGTTACCTCGACCCGGCCGACGCCGGCGCCTTCGCCCATCACGGCGACCAGTTCGACATCGCCGGGCACTTCACCGTGCCCCGCAGCCCGCAGGTGCACCCGGTGATCCTCCAGGCCGGCGACTCACCGGAGGGCCGCGAGTTCGCCGCGTCCAGCGCGGACGCGATCTTCTCCCGGCACGGCACCCTGGAGGACGGCCAGCAGTTCTACCGCGACGTCAAGTCACGCCTGGCCCGCTACGGCCGCGAGCCCGACCACCTGAAGATCATTCCGGGGGTGACCTTCGTGCTCGGCGACACCGCCGCCGAGGCCCAGGAGCGGGCCCACCACATCCGCCGCCAACAGGTCTCCCCGCAGACCGCGATCCTGCTGCTCGAGCAGGTGTGGAACCGGGACCTGTCCGGTTACGACCCGGACGGCCCACTACCCGCCGAGGATCCGCGCCCCGACGACGACTCGATCATCAAGGGCCGGACCCGGCTCACCGACGACCCGATAGTCACCGCCCGCCGGTGGCGGGCGCTGGCCGAGGCGAAGAAGCTCGGCATCCGGGACCTGATCATCGAGGTGACCGGGCGGCAGTCCTTCATCGGCACCCCGCAGCACGTCGCCGAGAGCATGGACCACTTCGTGCAGACCGATGCCGCCGACGGGTTCATCCTGGTGCCGCACCTGACCCCGGGCGGCCTCGACGAGTTCGTCGACCGGGTGGTCCCGCTACTCCAGGACCGCGGTGTGTTCCGCACCGAATACACCGGCACCACGCTGCGCGAGCACCTCGGCCTGCCGGCGGCCCGGCCCCTGCCGGTGGTGGCGGCATGAAGTTCCTGCTCATCACGCTCATCACCCATCTTCCCGATCCGGTCACCGGCCGCCTGCCCAGCACCACCGAACGGTTCCGGGAGGTGGTCGACGCCGCCGTGCTCGCCGAGGAGCTCGGCTTCGACGGCTTCGGCGTCGGCGAACGGCACGAGCGCCCCTTCATCTCCTCCTCACCGCCGGTGGTGCTCAGCCACATCGCGGCCAGGACCAGCCGGATCCGGCTGTTCACCGCGGTGACCACGCTGAGCCTGCTCGACCCGGTACGCGCGTACGAGGACTACGCCACCCTCGACCATCTCTCCGGCGGCCGACTCGAACTGATCATCGGGAAGGGCAACGGCAGCGCCCAGGCCCAACTGTTCCACGTCACGCCCGACGACCAGTGGGACCGCAACCGCGAGGGCTACGAACTGTTCCGCCGACTCTGGCGGGAGGAGAAGGTGACCTGGAGTGGCCGCTACCGACCGGCACTCACCGAGGCCGAGACCTGGCCACGCCCGCTGCAACAGCCGATCCGGGTCTGGCACGGCAGCGCCACCAGTCGGGACTCGGTAGACCTCGCCGCCCGGCACGGCGACCCGATCTTCTCCGCCAACGTCACCAACCCGGTCGAACCGTACGCCGAACTGGTCAGGCACTACCGCGAGCGGTGGGCGCACTACGGCCACGATCCGGCCGACGCGCTCGTCGGTGCCGGCACCGCCGGTTTCTACGTCGCCCGCACCTCACAGGAGGCGATCGAGACGTATCGGCCGATCTACCTGGCGCGGTTGGCCGCGTTCCGCCGCCTCGGCGTCGAGCCGGTCTTCCCGACCCTGGAGGACGCCGTCGCCCGCAGCTCGCTGCTGGTCGGCAGCCCGCAGCAGATCATCGACAAGGTGCTGCGCTACCACGGCGAACTCGGCCACGAGGTGATCCACCTGTCGGCCGACCGCGACGGGCTCACCGACGCCCAGCACCGGGCCAGCCTGCACCTCTTCCAGTCCGAGATCGCGCCGGTGTTGCGCCGGGAGATCCCCAGCCGTCCCCTGCACGTTCCGTCGACCGCCCGCGCGGCGGTCTGAACCCGAACGGGAGCGCCATGTCACCCACCCCGCTGTCCGTGCTCGACCTCGCCCCCGTCTCCGCCGGACGTGGCGTCGGCGACGCCCTGCGCGCCACCGTCGAGCTGGCCCGCCGCGTCGAGGACCTCGGCTACCAGCGGTACTGGCTCGCCGAACACCACCTCGCCAGCGGGGTGGCCAGTTCCGCGCCCGCGGTGCTCATCGGGCAGGTGGCCGCCGCCACCCGGACCATCCGGGTCGGCTCCGGCGCGGTCCAGGTGGGCCACCGCACCGCGCTGTCCGTGGTGGAGGAGTTCGGCACGCTCGCCACCCTGTACCCGGGCCGCATCGATCTCGGCCTGGGCCGCTCCGGTCAGCGCCGGATCGAGGCGGGTACGCCGCCACCGGCACCCGTGTCCGCGCCGGCCGTCCCGGCCCAGGTGGTCGACGGCCTGCTGATCCCGCCACCGTTCGCGTACGCGCGGGTGCTCGCCTCGCCGCGCTTCGCCCAGGCCAGCGCCCTGCTGCACCAGCCCGGCGCGGTGCCGCCACCCTTCGCCGACCAGGTCGCCGACATCCTGGCCCTGATCCGGGGCGACTACCGCGACGCCGACGGCCTGGACGCGCACGCCGTGCCGGGGGAGGGGACCGACCTGCAGGTCTGGCTGCTGGGCAGCAGCGGCGGGGAGAGCGCGCAGCTCGCCGGCGTGCTGGGGTTGCCCTTCGCGGCGAACTACCACGTCAGCCCGGCCACCGTGCTCGACGCGGTGGCCGCGTACCGGGCCGCGTTCCAGCCCTCGGCGGCACTGGCCCACCCGTACGTGATCGTCTCCGCGGACGTGGTGGTCGCCGCCACCGACGAGGCGGCTCGGCGGCTGGCCACGCCGTACCCGACCTGGGTCCGCAGCATCCGTACCGGCGCGGGCGCCATCCCGTTTCCCCACCCCGATGAGGTCGCCACGCAACCCTGGACGGCGGCCGATCAGGAACTGGTAGCCGACCGGGTGGACACCCAGTTCGTCGGCGCGCCGGAGAAGGTCACCGACCAGTTGCGCACCCTGCGCGACGTCACCGGCGCCGACGAACTCCTGATCACCACCATCACCCACGACCCCGCCGACCGCCTCACCTCCTACGAACTCCTCGCCAAACACTGGCCCGGATGAAAGGAGGGTCCCCCTGTTAACGCCTGGTGTAGAGGAAGGGCCCCCTATTAACAACTCGCCCGCTCGGCCGAGGTGCCGGCCGTCGCGTTGTGGCAGGTTAGAGCCGTGCACGATCTCTCGCTGACCGGGCTGGCGGTGGTGGCCGGCGTGCTGGTGGTGGCTACCGCCGTCGGCCTGTGGCACCGCCGTCGCGACGGGCGGATCACCGCGGCAGGACCCACCGCCGGTGCGTCCGCCGCGCTCGCCGGCCTCGGTGTCACCACCGGCGCGCCGGTGCTGGTGCAGTTCTCCTCGGCGGTCTGCGCGCCATGCCAGGCCACTCGGCGGGTCCTGGAGCGGGTCGGTCGCACGGTCGACGGGGTACGCCTGCTGGAGGTGGATGCCGAGCGGCATCTGGCCGCCGCCCGCGCGCTGGACGTGTGGCGTACCCCGACAGTGCTGCTGGTGGACGGCGATGGTCGGATCGCCCGGCGGGTGTCCGGGGTGCCGGACGCCGCGGAACTCACCGCTGCGGTGCGGGAGTTGACCACGGGGATGCCCCGGTGAAGACGGTGGCCCTGACCCGCCGTCGAGCGGTGGACCACGGTCGGCTGGCGACCAGCCTCTGTCGCCTCGCCGCCGGTCACCGCTGAACCGCCTGTACCCATCCCGCTTCGCTGCACCGGTCCGCTCGCCCCGCTGACTGCCCACACACCCAGTCCTCCGCCGGTTCCGGCCACCGCCGGCCGGCCTGAACATCAGGAAACACCATGCTCATCGACCCTCGCGCGCCCCGCTTCGCCGCCGCCATCACCACCGGCGTACTCGCCGTTGCCCTGCTCGGTGGCGGAACCCCGCTGCTGATCGTGCAGGCGGTGGTCTTCGCGATCACCGCGGCCAATCCGCGCCTCGGCCCGTACGGTCTGCTCTACCGCCTGATTCTGGCACCTCGGCTCACTCCGCCCACCGAGCTGGAGCCGGCCGCTCCGGTCCGGTTCGCGCAGGTGGTCGGCCTGATCTTCATCGGAGTGGCACTTGTCGGTCAGTTCGCCGGGGTGCCGGTGCTGGCGCTGGCGGCGACCGGCGCGGCCTTGGCCGCCGCGTTCCTCAACGCCGCCTTCGACCTCTGCCTTGGCTGCCTGGGTTATCTGGCCCTGCGTCGGCTACTCGGCCGGCCGCTCGCGGCCCGGGTTCCGGCTGGCTCCTGACCGCCCGGGTTCCGGCCGGCTCCTGACTGGGGCGGCGGCCGGCCGCCTCCCGGCCGGTCGCTGTCAGGCTCCTGACCGGGCCGGCTTCGGGCCGGCTGCTGACCGGGCCGGCAGGTGCCCGTCGCCGTCGCTCTTCCGGTGCCGTTCGAGGCTGTCGAGGATGAGGTCGAGGCCGAAGCCGAACTCGTCGGCGTAGCGGTAGTTCCGGCCCAGCACCTGGTGGGTGATCATTTCTACCAGGTGTGGGTACTCGCCGGCCGGCAGCGCGGACCGGATCTCGTCGACGAGCCCTTCGGCCCCCTCGTCGGCGTCGAACGGGAGGTTGAGTTCGGTGAGCACGAAGCCGTACACGTAGGCGTCGATCGCGGAGAACGCGTGGGAGGCCAGGGCGATCGAGAAACCGTTGCGCCGCAGGCAGGCGAGGACCGTGTCGTGGTGCCGGAGCAGAGCCGCCCCGGGGGAGCGGCGCGACTCGATGAGGCCCAGGGCCCAGGGGTGCCGGGAGAGGACCCGGCGACTCGATTCGGCCCGCTCGGCCATCGCCTGACGCCACGGTCGCTGCGGTTCGGGCAACTCGATCTGGGTGAAGATCCAGTCCGCCAGGCCGTCGAGCAGCGCGTCCTTGCCGGCGAGGTGGTGGTAGAGCGACATCGCCTCGACGCCGAGTTCCTTGCCGACGTTGCGCATGCTCACCTGGCCGACGCCGCCCCGGTCGGCGACCCGGACCGCCGCGGAGATGATCCGGTCGTGGGTGAGAGCGGGACGGCGCGCCATCACGAGGGTTCTCCACTCCTGGTTGCCGACTTACGGGCGTAAGGCTACCATCCAGCCAGACTTACGACTGTAAGGGAGAGCCTGGTGAGGGCAGCAGTGACAGATCGATACGGCGCACCCGAGGTGGTACGCGTCGCCGAGGTGGCCCGGCCGCGACCGCGTACCGGCCAGGTGCTGGTGCGGGTCAGGGCGGCGGCGGTGACCTCGGCCGACTCGCGCATCCGGGGCGCGCGGTTCCCGGCCGGGTTCGGCGTTCCGGCCCGGCTGATGTTCGGCGTGCGCCGACCTCGCCGAGGGATTCTCGGCGGGTCGTTCTCCGGTGTGGTGGACCAACTCGGCCCCGGGGTCGGTGGCCTGGCTCCCGGTGACGAGGTGTGCGGCATGACCGGGGTCGCGCTCGGCGCGCATGCCGAGTACGTGGCGGTGCGGGCCGACCGGCTCGCCCGCAAGCCCACCCAGGTCACCCACGAGCAGGCCGCGGGGCTGCTCTTCGGCGGCAGCACGGCGCTGTTCTTCCTGCGCGACAAGGCGAACGTGGGCCCCGGCACCTCCGTGCTGGTCAATGGCGCCTCCGGTGCGATTGGCACGAACGCCGTCCAACTCGCCAGGCACCTCGGCGCGACCGTGACCGCGGTGACCAGCACGGCGAACCACGCACTGGCCAGTAGGTTGGGCGCCGAGCGGGTCATCGACTACGCCGACGGCGGCCTCGCCGCCAGCACCGAACGCTTCGACGTGGTGCTGGACGCGGTCGGCAACCTGTCGATCGACTCCGGTCGGCGGCTGCTGCGGACCGGAGGCAGACTGCTGCTCGTCGTCGCGAGCCTGGGGCAGACCATCCGGGCCCGCGGCGACGTGGTGGCCGGCGCGGCACCCGAACGGGTCGCTGACTTCGAGTTCCTGCTCCGCCTCGTCGCCCGCGACGAGATCACCGTCGTGCTCGACCAGGCCCACGATCTTGACGGCATCGTCGAGGCCCATCGCCGCGTCGACACCGGCCACAAGGTCGGCAACATCGTGGTACGCCCCTGAGCCCCGCCGCCGGCGACGACAGCTGGCCACGACCGTCGGCGACGACCGGGAGGGCAGACGGTCAGCTGCTCAGCCGCCCGGCCGCCGGCAGGTCGTGCCGGTACGGCGGGTCCGCGCCGGCCCGGGTGCAGGTGACGGCGGCGACCTCCACGGCGTACCGCAGCGCGGCGGCGATCTCCTCGTCGGGCCAGCAGGCGGGGGCCCGGCTGAGTCCGGCGAGCAGCCCGGCGGTGAAGGAGTCACCGGCTCCGATGGTGTCCACCACGTCCACGACAGGTGCCGGCAGCCGGAACTCCCGGGTGCCGGAGGCGGCCACCACGCCCCCGGCGCCCAGGGTCACCACGGCCAGCGCGACGCCGAGATCCTGCCAGTGCCGCAACACCTGCGCGATCGACCGGTCCGGATAGAGCCAGGCGACGTCCTCCTCGCTCGCCTTGACCACGTGGGCCAGCCGTACCAGCCCGTCGATCCGGTCGCGGGCCTCGTCGGGGGTGCCGACCAGGCCGGGCCGGATGTTCGGGTCGAGGCTCACCAGCGCGCCGCGCTGCCGGGCGGTGCCCAGCGCGGCGGCCAGCCGGTCGGCGCCGGGGGACCGGAACACCGCGAGCGAGCCGGTGTGCAGGATGCCCTGGCCGGTGAGCGCCGGGGCCAGTTCCTCGGCGCGCCACTGCCAGTCGGCGGTGCCGTCGACGTAGAAGTCGTACTCGGCGACACCGTCACCGGCCAACGAGGCGATCGCCAGGGTGGCGGGGTGGTCGGTGTCCACGGCGTGGCGCACGTCGACACCGTTGGTCTCGGCGTGCCCGCGCAGCCATCTGCCGAACCGGGCGGTGGAGAAGCGGGCGAGCAACGCGGTCGGTACGCCGAGGCGGGCCAGCCCGACGGCGACGTTGAGCGGGCTGCCGCCCGGGTGGGCGGTGAACCGGCCGTCCGGCTCCGAGACGAGGTCCACGACGGCCTCGCCGAGCACGGTGACCGACGCGCCATCGGACGGTCCGGCCGCCGGCAGCGTTGGGGTCGTCCGCGTCGCTGCCGCCGGCGGCACGTCCTCGGCCGGCACCGGCACGTCCTCGGCCCGCACCGGCGGGGTGTCCGCCGTCCCCATCTCAGGCACCTGTGGTGGTGGCCGCCGTCAGCCGGGCGACCAGACCCGTGCCGGGCTCGTAGCGGACCGGGATCGGGTCGCTGAGTTCACCGACGAACTGACCGTCGACGTGGTCGATGAAGCCGATCAGGGACCAACCGTCGCCGTCGCGGACCAGCCGCGGGGCGTACAGGTGTGATTGTGCGATCGGCTGGGCGGCGGCCACGTCCCACGGACCTTGCACTGTCGGCGCGGGCACCACCCAGAGATCGTGTTCGCCACCGCGGTCGGCGGCGACGGCGTTGGTGCAGAACAGCAGCAGCGGTTGCCCGTCCATCACGGCGACCTGGGGTACCTCGAGGTGGCCGAAGCCGGCCGGTGCGGACAGCGGCGGGCGGACCGTCCAGTTCAGCAGGTCCGGCGAGGTGGCGTGCCCGATGACGCCCCGCGCGTCGGCCGGCCCCTGGTTGGCGCGGGCGGTGATCAGCATGTGCCAGCCGTCGCCGTCCGGGTCGGGGAAGACCCACGGATCGCGCCACGCCTGCTCGTACCACATCTCGCGGTCGAGTAGCTCGTACCAGGTGGGGTCGGCCTCCACGAGGGGGCCGTCGCCGTGCCGGTGCCAGGTGACCAGGTCGTCGGAGACGGCCAGGCCGATCCGCTGGACCAGCCCGTCCTCCGCCCGTCCGACGCCGGTGTAGAAGAGGTACCACCGTCCGTCCGGACCGCGTACGGTGCAGCCGGTCCAGGTGGCCAGGTCGTCCCAGCCGGTGTCGGCCGGCACGAGCGCGTCGGCGACCAGCTGCCAGGAGCGCAGGTCGGTGGAGACGGCATGGCCGATCGAGGCGCGGCGGTGACGACGGTGCGGGTCGAGCAGGGCCCGGGAGGCACGCAGGAAGAACACGTGCTGCCGGCCCGTGTCGTCCTGGGCGTACCAGCTGTCCCACACCCAGTGGTCGGGCAGACGTAACATGGCGGGCAAGGTATCACTAAATCGGTTTAGCGCGCGAGCCCGAGTTTCTCTGCACCGGGGCCGGTGCAGCTCAACCGGCGGGGGCGGTGATCGACCGGCGTCGGCGCAGCGGCATGGGCACCAGCGCGGGGCCCTGGCCCTCGCCGTCCAACAGCAGCTCCACCGCCCGGCGCCCCATCTGCTCGTGCGGTAGCGCGGCGGTGGTGAGCCCGGGCCGCAGCCAGGACGCGATCGGGTCGTCGTCGAAGGAGATCACCGAGAGGTCGTCCGGAATCGTCAGGCCGGACTCGCCGAGCGCCTGGTAGGCGCCGAAGGCGAGGCGGTCGTTCATGCAGATGATCGCGCTGGGTCGCTCCGGCCGGCTCAGCAGCGTACGCGTCGCGGCGTAGCCGTGTTCCGGTCGCCATTCGGGGCAGAAGACCTCGGTCAGCAGGGTGACGCCGGCGGCGGCGAGGGTGTCCCGGATGCCGTCCAGCCGCGCCTCGGCCGCCAGGGAGATCTCCGGATCGCGTTCCTTCTGCCGGTTACGACCGATCAGCGCGATCCGGTCCCGATGGCCCTGCGCGAGCAGCGCCTCGGCGACCGTCGCGCCCGCCCCCCGGTCGTCGGGAAGCACGCAGGGCAGCTGCGTCGAGCTGGTGGCGTTGAGCAGCACCACCGGGCCGCCGAGGATCGCCGGCGGCACCACCAGCCGGCGGGTCGCCATGGCCGCGTAGATCACGCCGTCGACCTGTCGGTCGAGGATCGCCTCGATCGCGTACTGCTCGAACGCCGCGTCGCCCTGGGTTTCGGTGATCAGCAGGACATGGTCGCGCTCGCGCGCGGCGTCCAGCGCGCCGCGGATGAGCCCGCCGGCGAACCGGGTGGTGGCGACGATGTCGGAGACGAAGGCGATGGTGGCCGTCTTGCGGGTGCGTAGGCTGCGCGCGGCGATGTTGGGTCGGTATCCGAGTTCCTCCGCCGCCGCGAAGACACGTTGGTGCGCCTCCGCGGACAACCGGGTGCCCTCCCGCCCGTTGAGCACCATCGACGCGGCGGTCTTGGACAGTCCAGCCCGCCTGGCGACATCGGCCAGGGTGGCTCGATCGCGGCCCATGAGTCCTCCGATCGCGGCGTCCGTTCGTGCCGCAGTTGCTCCCATCATGATGCGGCGTGCCGTTTGGCTGCTCGTCGGTGGGTGGCCGGAGGCGGTCGAGTCCGTCTTGTGAACCAGTCGTTTCCGGACCGTTGCCAACTCATCCTTGACAGCCCAAGGCATCACGCGCATGCTCTGCTAAATCAGTTTAGCGACGAGGTTCAGCCGCCGGCGGAAGGCATGATCCGCCGAAATCTTCATTGGGCACCGCGAGCCGGCGTCGGCGCGCGTCGCCCCACCGTACCGGGCACCGACCGGCACCGTGGGACGTCGCACCGACCGTCGACAAGCGCGGCCCGCGAACTAGTCAAGGAGCATTGAGGTGCTGGAGTTCTCGACCAGATTCAGCCGCCGCCGGCTGGCGCTGCTGGTGCCACTGCTGACCGCCGGCCTGACCATCACCGCGTGCAGCGCCCCCGGCTCCGAGCCGACCACGTCGGAGGACTCCGACACCGCGGTCAGCACGGAACTGGGAACCGACCCGATCACCCTGGAGATGTACGCCGAGACCGGCTTCCCGCTGGCCAAGGCGCTCGCCGACGAGTTCACCAAGCAGCACCCGAACGTCAAGTTCAACGTCCGCGAGGACCAGTTCACCGTCATCGTGGAGAACGCGCCCCGGGTGCTCGCCTCGGACAACGCGCCCGACATCATCCGGCTGCCCACCATGGTCGACCTGGTCAAGGACGGGCTGCTGAAGAACCTCGACCCGTACTTCGACGCGTACGGCTGGGACAAGTTCCCCGCCTCGTCGCTGGTACAGCTGCGGCTCGCCGACGGTGGTGCCGAGCGGGGCAGCGGTGCCCTGTACGGCATGGGGCTCGGCTACAGCGTCACCGGCGTGTTCTACAACAAGAAGCAGGCCGAGCAGATCGGCATGACCCAGCCGCCGGCCACCATCGCCGAGTTCGAGGACCTGCTGGCCAAGGCCAAGTCGGCGAACCTGCTGCCGATCATGCAGTTCAACAAGAACACCGCAGGCATCAACTTCCCGTACCAGGCGCTGCAGAACCAGTTCGGTGACCCCAGCCAGATCGCCGACTGGATCTTCCAGAAGCCCGGTGCCACCTTCGACACCCCCGCCTCGCTCAAGGCCGCCCAGGCCATCGAGAAGTGGGCCAAGGCCGGTTACTTCCCCAAGGACGCCAACGCCATCGACTACACGGCGATGATGGGCGAGTTCCAGAAGGGCAACGGCCTGTTCATGTTCAACGGCGACTGGGAGTCGGCGAACCTGGACAAGAACATGGCGGGCGAGGTCGGGTTCTTCCTCTTCCCGGGTGAGACCGCCGAGGCCAAGAACGTGGCGATGTCCGCGCCGAACACCTTCGGCGTCGGTGCCCGGGCGAAGAACCCCGACGCCGCGGCCTACTTCCTCAACTGGTTGCACACCAACGACAAGGCCCGGGAGATCTCGGTGAACGTCGGCGGCTCGCACCCGGGCGGTCCGAGCGACCTGGCCCTGCCGCCGGTGGGTGAGGGCACCGTCCTGGCCGAGACCCTCGCCGCGTCGCAGCAGCTCGGTGCCGACAACGGCGCTGTCGACTTCACCGCGAACGCGACCGGCGGCATCTTCGCCGCGGCCATCACCCCCGAGATGCAGAAGCTGATCGCCGGCCAGCAGACCCCCGAGGGGTACGTGAAGGCGGTCCAGGCCGAGTACGAGAAGGAACTCAACCGATGACGTCTGCCCTCGGCAGCGCCCCCGCCGGATCGGGCATCGCGTCCCGGCCCGGCGGGGGCAACCCCGCGCGGCCGCACCGCAAGCGGCGGTGGAGTCGTACGGCGCAGTGGGTCGGCTGGATCTGGGTGCTACCCGCCCTGCTCATGTACGGGTTCTTCGTGCTGCGCCCGCTCGTGCTGACGGTGCAGTATTCGCTGTACCAGTGGAACGGCATCGGCGCGGCCACCTTCGTGGGGCTGGAGAACTACCTGACCGTCTTCACCGACCGCGACCTGCTGAAGATCATTACGAACGCCTTCGTGCTGATCATCTTCTTCAGTTTCATCCCGGTCGCGCTCGGCCTGCTGGTGGCCAGCCTGGTCCGGCGGATCACAGGCGGCCCGGCCGGCACCGTGGTGCGTACCGTGCTCTTCCTGCCCCAGGTGATCCCGCTGGTGGCAGCCGGTATCGCCTGGAGCTGGATGCTCTCCAGCAGTGGTCTGATCAACCAGGCGCTGCGGGCCGTCGGTCTGGACGGGCTCACCAAGTCCTGGCTCGGTGAGTTCAGCACCGCGTTGCCGGCGGTCGGTGTGATCGGCACCTGGGTCATGCTCGGCCTCTGCACGATCCTGCTGGTCACCGGCATGAGCAAGATCGATCCGTCGCTCTACGAGGCGGCCCGGATGGACGGCGCCGGTCCGATCCGCGAGTTCTTCGCGGTCACCCTGCCCAGCCTGCGTCAGGAGATCGGTGTCTGTCTCACCGTTACCGTCATCGCGGCCCTGGCCAGCTTCGACATCGTCTACATCTCCACCAGCGGTGGTCCGGGCATCCAGACCACCGTGCCGGGCCTGGAGATCTACCGGCTCGCCTTCTCCCAGCGGCAGGTCGGTCTCGCCTCGGCCCTGGGTGTGGTGCTGATGCTGCTGGTCCTGCTCTGCGTGCTGCCGATCCAGCGGCTGACCCGAGGAGAGAAGGCGTGAACCTGACCAGTCGCAGCGAACGGCTGACCGGACGGATCTTCCTGATCGCGCTCGTCGTGGTCACCCTGCTGCCGTTCCTGAGCATGCTCTCGGCGGCGCTGCAACCGCGCGGCACCGTACCCACCGGTCTGGCCTGGCCGTCGGATCCACAGTGGAGCAACTTCGCCGACGCGTTCACCGCGGCGAACATGGGTGCCCTGCTCAAGTCGAGCATGCTCATCGTCGCCGGGGTGGTGCCGATCGGCGTACTCATCGCCACCATGGCCGGCTTCGGGCTCGGCCACCTGCGGGTGCCCGGCGGACACATCGCCTTCGGGCTGCTGCTGCTCGGCCTGACCCTGCCCTTCGAGGCGGTGGTCACCCCGCTGTACTACCAGATGCGCGACCTCGGCCTGCTCAACACCAGGTGGGCCATCATCCTGCCGCTGATCGGCCTCTACATGCCGTTCGCGGTGTTCTGGATGCGGGCCCACTTCACCAACGTGCCGCGCGAGTTGTCCGAGGCGGCCCGGGTCGACGGCAGCAACACCTGGCAGCTGTTCTGGCGGGTGCACGTGCCACTGGCCCGCCCGGCTATCGCTTCGCTGACCATCCTGCTGTTCCTCTGGACCTGGAACCAGTTCCTGCTCGCCATCGTGATGGTCGACGACGCCACCAAACGGACGATGGCTGGTGCACTGGGCGCGTTCCAGGGACAGTGGGGCACGGATCTGGTGCTGCTCTGCGCCGGATCGCTGCTCATCCTCACCCCGACCCTTATCGTGTTCCTGATCTTCCAGCGCCAGTTCATCAAGGCCCTGCTCCAAGGCTCCGTGAAGGGATAGCGAGTTGACCGACCCGCAGATCCACGGTGACGTCGACGAAGGCTTCGGCCCGGTCGCCGACGTGTTCCGGGACAACTTCGCCCACCGGGGGGAGGTGGGCGCCGCGGTCGCCGTCTACCGGCACGGCCGCAAGGTCGTCGACCTGTACGGCGGCCTGGCCGACTCCCGCACCGGCCGTCCCTGGACCGCCGAGACGCCCGCCGTCGTCTTCTCCGTCACCAAGGGGATCATGGCGATCTGCACCTACCTGCTGGTGCAGGAGGGCCGACTCGACCTGGACGCCCCGGTCGTCCGCTACTGGCCGGAGTTCGGCGCGCACGGCAAGGCGGAGATCCCGGTCCGCTGGCTGCTCACCCACCAGTCCGGCCTACCCACTCTGGACAGGTCGTTCACCCGCGAGGAAGTGCTCGCCTGGGATCCGGTGATCGCGGCGATCGAGGCGCAGACCCCGCTGTGGCAGCCCGGCACCGCCCACAGCTACCACCCGATCACCTACGGCTGGCTGGTCGGCGAGGTGATCCGGCGGATCACCGGTGAGCTGCCCGGGGTGTTCCTCGCCCGCAGCCTCGGCGAGCCACTCGGGCTGCGTACCTGGCTCGGTCTGCCGGCCGCCGAACGCGACACGGTCGCCTGGATGCTGGCACCGATCGATGGTCCCGGTGCGCCGATCCACCCGGTCGCCGAACAGGGGATCACCATGGGCGGGGCGTTCGCCTTCCCCGCCGACAAGTTCGGTCTGGTCAGCTTCAACGACCCGGCCATCCAGGCCGCCCAGATCCCGGGTGCGGGGGCGGTCAGCACCGCCGAGAGCCTGGCCCGCCTCTACGCCGCCTGCGTCTGCGAGGTCGGCGGGACACGGCTGCTCACCACGGCCTCCGTCGACGACGCGATCACCGTCCGGGCCGCCGGCCAGCAGGTGTACGGGGACCCCGACGGCGGACACCGCTGGGGCACCGGATTCCTCGTGCACTCGGTGCCGCGCCCGATGCTCGGTCCCCGCAGCTTCGGTCACGACGGTGCGGGCGGCCACCTCGCCTTCGCCGACGACACCCACCAGGTGGGCTTCGGCTACGTGGTCAACCAGATGGGCGGTGCCGACGACGTACGCGCCAACCTGCTCAGCGCGGCGGTCCGCGACTGCCTGGCGGGATAGCGCGGCGAGGCAGGTCAGACGGGGGGTGGACCGGCGGATCGGAGGCCGGTCCGCCGGTCCGCTCCGGTGGTGACGCGTGGCGACGACCCGGTCGCTTCCCGCGTCGGCCGATGCCGGCCTTGTAGTATGGCGCCATCGGACGTCACACGGCGCTCTGCGCGTGCGGTCGGTGGTCGGCGGTGGAGGGGCTGCGTGGGACCAGAAGACCTGAAGCTGGACGTTTCTGAAGACCTGTCGCTGAACTGCCTGTTCTGCCGACAGGACGACGCGCGACTCAACCAGATCTCGCATCGCAACGCGACCTGCTTCGCCCGGCTGGACAACTTCCCCGCCTCCGAGGGACACACCGAGATCGTTCCGAAGCGCCACGTCGAGTCGTTCTTCGACCTCACGCCCGAAGAGCTTCAGGACGCCTTCGCGCTGATCCTGGCCGTGCGCACCGACCTGACTCGACGGCTGCGGCCGGAGGGCTGGACCATCGGGGTCAACGAGGGGCGCGCGGCCGGCCGGAGCATCGACCACCTGCACATCCACGTGATTCCGCGCCGGTTCGGCGATGTCGAGAATCCGGCGGGCGGCATCCGGCAGATCCTGCCCAACTGTGACCCGGAAACCTGGCGGGCCGCGACGACCCAGGCCCTGCAGAAGGGATCCGGGGTGCTGCGCTGAGGCGCTCAGACGTGCAGGAGACCGTCGTCGCCGAGCAGCATGCACAGCGAGTTGAGTTCGTGCCAGAGTTCGTCGTTGGCGAGAGTGGCGAATCCGGAACTGGCATCGACGCTGACGCAGCCGATGAACTCGCCACGCCCGTTGCGGATGGGGCTGGCGAAGACGGCGCCGCGGTGCCGCACCCGGGCAAACTCCGGCCAGGCGAGATTCATGACCGCGTCGGCACCCTCAGCCGTGGCGTACTCGTCGTAATCGACGTGCGTGGTCAACTTTCCGGCGAGCCGCTCGACGTCGACGGCCACCTCCTCGTTGCGTTTCCAGCAGAGGCCGACGACACCGACACCCCGCCCGGGCTCGAAGGTTCTCGTCGCCGGTGTGCTGCCCAGCCGGTACGTGGCGATGCGGATCAAGCGGCGCCGTGGCCGGCGCAGCGACCAGGTGACCCGCCAGACGTGCAGGCCGAGGTCGGACGCGGAAGGTTTGGGGTCGACCCGCGAGGCGATCGCGAGCAGCCGTCCGAAGTGATTGAGGATCTGGTGACGAACGGCGGTGCGCCGGGCCATCTGGGACCGTTCTGACCAGATCTGGGCTGGTGTGAGCGCGCCGAAGGCTGCGATGACCGTTACCAGAATGGCGATCAGATAACCACGGCCACCCACGAGATCGTTCCAGAACGAGGCCGAGGGTACGGCGTACTGCTGTGCGACCAGGACACAGGTCGCGGTCAGCATAATCGCGCGATCGACGATCTTTGCGGTAAGGGGCCGCATGGGTAAATGCTAAGTCGTATCGGCAAGTCAAGATTGCGGCCGGATGCAATTTCCACGTAAAGCACGGTGCTACCGTGTATTCGTACGCTTCACTTTCTGCGGTGGAGGCAGGCGTGGGTGCGACGCCACTGTGTAACGGTGCCGAACTCTGTGACGAACTGCGTTCTGGTGACGTCAACAGCTTCACCGCGACCTACCGGGGGGATCCGGCCAGCCGAGAGATCGCGTCCATGTCGGGCTTTCGGCTCATCGCGGACCCGTCACCGTTGACCGTGGGTCACCTGCTGCTGCTGCCGGAACGGCACTACCTGAGCTTCGGTCATCTCGACGCCGCGCGGTCCGACCTCGTCCGCTCCGCGCTGTGTCTCCTGCGACCGCTGTACGTCGCGACCTTCGGACAGATGACCATCCTGGAGCACGGATCTTCTTCGACGATCCCGTCGGCGTGTATCACCCATGCCCACTGGCACGTTCTCCCCATCGACGGAGCGCGCCTGGTCGATGTGATCGCGCGCGATGGACTGGTGGCTGTCCCGCTGCCCGACTTCACGGCCCTGCGGCAATTCGCGGCAGCCGACCGACCTTACTACTACTGTTGTTATGGCGACAGCAGCCATGTCGCATTCGATGCCCAGCGCCGCGTCCGCGCCCAGTATCTTCGCTCCGCGGTGGGCGCCATGCTCGGCATTCCTGATCCGGAGTGGGACTGGTCGCTGGTGATCCGCAAAAACCTCCTCCGGGCGACGATGGTCGCCACGCAGGGCTGGCGCGAGCGGCTCGCGAAGGTCCCGACGGCGCCAGCCGTGCGCGCGTGACCGGGCGCGTTGGTGCCGGTGGCATACATTGATGCATCTCAGCGTCCGGCAGAAGGACTCTCTCATGCGGCACGGCGTGGCGATCTCCATTGACGGGCCGAGCGCCAGTGGCAAGACCAGCCTCGCGTACGCGCTCGCGTCGCGGCTGGGCACACGCGTACTCGACACCGGGCTGACCTACCGCGCTGTCGCCTACGCCGCATCACGCGGTCCGCTGCCGCCCGACGGCCGCCTCTTCGACGTGCTGCGCCACGAGTTGGCCGCACCGGGGGCGCGACCGGCCCTCCCGGCTGTCGTTTACCACGGGGAAGACATCACCGACGCCATCTGGTCAGCTGAAGTGGAACAGCAACTACGGTTCATCTCCGCCGACCCGGCATGGCGGCGCGACATCACCGACCATCATCGCGCCATCATCGGAGGTCACGAACGCATGATCGTCGTCGGCCGCGACTGCGCGACGACGCTCATGACGAACGCCGACTGCCACGTGTTCCTCACCGCCATGGAGGCGGTCCGGCGGGAACGTCGCCGCGCCCAGTACCGGACCCAGCCCGAGCGGGCGGTCAATGTCGGACCAGTCACCAGGCTCGATGACATCACCCGCGAGCACGTCAGCCGCCAACCGCGCGGCCTCGTCCTGGACACCACATTCCTGCCGACACCCGCGGCCGTGCGGGCTGTCCTGCACCACCTGGGAGAATGCCGATGACCTCCGCCACCAGCCACTCCGACGAACCGACGCGGGTCGCGAAGCTCGTCGGGGCCTTCCTCTCCGGGCAGTCCGGGGCCGTCCTCGGCGACGGCCCGCACGCCACCCTGACCGCGGGCGCCGACTCGACCGACGACTGCGCGATCTACGACCTCGACGGTCCGGTCACTCTCGTGGTCGGATCCGACTACGTCCGCGGCGCCAAATTCGCCCTGTACGAGCAGGGTCTGCTGACGAACTTCGACATCGGCTACTACGTGGTGGCCGCCAATCTGAGCGACATCGCCGCGATGGGTGCCGCACCCATCGGAGTCCTCACCGTGGTCCGCTACCCGCACGACCTCGACGATGACGGGTTTCTCGACATCATGGCCGGTATCCACCGGGCCTGCACGGATTCCGGCACGCTCAATGTCGGCGGCGACATCGGCAACGCCGAACGTATCGTGCTGTCCGGATCCGCCATCGGCATCTGCCGCACCGGAACCGCTCTCACCCGACGCGGAGCCCGGCCCGGCGACCATCTCTGCGTCACCGGCCCGTGCGGGATCCTGGGCGCGGCGGTCGCCTACTTTCCCAAGCGGCACGCCAACGGCTGGACCTTGCCGGAGCACCTGGAACAGGACCTCCTGGCGGGTTGGCGTCGGCCGCGCGCGCGGGTGGCCGAGGGCCGGCTGCTCTGCACCGGCGGCTACGCCACCGCCTGTCAGGACACCTCCGACGGACTCAAGGCCACCATCGAACAACTCGCCGCCGCCAGTGGGGTCGGCTTCGACGTCGCCGAGGACGACATCGCGATCCATCCGGCCGTCAGCGCGGTCGCCAAACTCATCGGGTCCGACGACATCACCCTCGCGATGAGTGCCTCGGCAGACTTCCAGTTGGCTTTCACCGTCCCCGCCGACCGGCTCGACGCGTGCCGGGACGCCTTCGCGCGCAGCGGCCTGACCTTCGACGTCATCGGCCGTGCCACCCCACCGGAGACCGGGGTGGCCTTCACCGGCCGCGACGGCACCCGCCACGCCCTGCCCGGCGTCGCGTGGAAACACCAGGCGAGCGACGTCAGCGGCCTCGTCGCCGGCGTCACCGCGGCGACCACCGCCACGCCGTGACCGCCACCACCGCGGTCTGGGAGGGGACCGCCCAGGTCCGCCGGTCCTACGCCACGCTCGTCGAGCACTACACCGCGATGACCGTCAGCTACCGCCGATTCCCTGGACTCCAGCAGGAGCTGGAGACGTTCCTGGGCTCGCTGCCGGACGGTCCTGTGCTGGATCTCGGCTGCGGAGCCGGCCGGGACGCACAGCTGACCGCGGCGACCGGCAGGACCGTCATCCTCGCCGACGTCACCCTCGAACTGCTCACCGTGACAGCGGCACGACTGGGGACGCGCAGTGCCGTCTGCGGCGACGCCCTGGCGCTGCCGTTGCGGTCCGACCGCTTCGCCGGCATCATCGCCAGCGGTGTCCTGCTGCACCTGCCCAAGCCCTACACCGCCGCGGCGCTCGCCGGCATCCGGCGTACCCTCATGCCCGGTGGCAAGGCGCTGGTCAGCATGAAGCACGGCGGCCAGGACGGATGGCGCAGCACTGACGACTTTCCCGCACCCCGCTGGTTCACCTACTTCGCCCCCGCGGAGTTCGCCGACGTCTGTCGCGCGGTGGGGTTGCGGGTGACGCAGCTGGACAAGAGCGCACGCAAGGACTGGTTCACCGCCACGACCGTACGACCCTGAACGCTCTGCACTCACCCGGTCAGATCAGATCGGGTGCGCAGCGGTGGTGACCGCAGGACGCGGCGCCGAACCACCGGGTGACCGTGTCGCGAAGATCGTCCACCTCGGTGCTGTCGGGTCGGTGGGTGGACGAAGCCCAGGCCACATAGCAGTCCGGGCGCAGCAGGAGCGCCGACGGCGGCTCGTCGCCCGCCTCGGGTTCTGCGGCTGGCGGCGCGAGGGGCTCCGTGCGGACGATGTCGATGCGGTCGCGCCAGTCGGACAGGGCTTCCGCGAAGACGTCGGCCGGCGTCATGTCCACCAACAGGGGGCGTGCGGAATGGGTCAGTTCCGCGATCCGCGCCGAGCCGGCCGGGGTCTGTACGGTCAGTTCCGGGCTGAACCTTCCGGCGAGGGAATGTGCGGATGCCGGTCCCATGTCGTAGCGCATGTCGGCTCCGGCCGTGAGGTGGGCCAGCCGAGCCACCACCGCCGGGTCGGTCAGGAGTTCGCTGAAGAGTTCGCGTAGTCCGGTGACGTCACTGCCGGGTGCGATGAGCGCGGCCTGGGCCCTTGCGTTGACGATCATGCGTTCCGCGGCGGGCCGCCGCTCGGCCTCGAAGGAGTCGAGCAGGCCGGCCGGGGCGTTGCCGTGAATGGTCGATGCCAACTTCCAGCCCAGGTTGACGGCGTCCTGTAGGCCGAGGTTGAGCCCTGGCCCGCCACTGGTGGCACCGAACACGTGGGCGGCGTCGCCGATGAGGAAAACCCGCCGATCCGCGTATCGCGTGGCTACCCGGGTGTGTCCACCCGTCATCCGCCGGAGTACGTGCGGGCCAGAACCGTCGGGCTGCTGGAGCGGCACCTCGACGCCGAGTACGCGTTGGATGCTGTCGCCCAGTTCGGCAAGGGTCATCGGTCCGACCGGTGCGGGTTGGTCCCATTCGGTGGTGGTGATCAGGGGTGGCTGTCCGGGCAGCGGCGCGTAGGAGAACCCGCCGTGCTCGGTGCGGTGTGGCAGGAACGGCGGCACCGCACCGTGCCCAGGCACCTGGAGTGCGCCGGAGCCGGGGTCGATCCAGCCCGGGGACACCATGACGTGCGCCGATCGGACCGTCATCCGGTCGTGGTGGACACCCGGGAACTCGATTCCGGCGAGCTTGCGGGTGGCACTGTGCGCACCGTCGGCACCCACGACGAAACGGGTACGCAGTTCGTATCCGTCCTCGGCGGTGGCGATCCGCAGCGTGACTCCCTGCGCGTCCTGGGACAGACCGACGAGTTCGTGGCCGCGTCTGATCCGTACGCCCAACTGGACAGCGCGCTCCGCGAGGGTCTCCTCGATCTTCTGCTGGGTGGCCGGCAGGGTGTACACCGGGCTCCAGGTGAGCAGGCTGAGGTCGAGGCCCAGACCGCCGAACATGAAGTACGTGGAGTTCGGCGCGGGGGCTGCGGTGCTTCCGGTCAGCCGTTCGTGCAGCCCGCGGTGATCGATCACTCGGACCACCTGTCCGAGCAGGCCGTTCGCCTTGGGGTGCGGGTTCGGCTCGTCCCGTTGTTCCAGTACCACCGGCTGCACGCCGGCAAGAGCCAGCTCGCAAGCCAGCATCAGTCCGGTGGGGCCGGCCCCCACGATGACGACGTCAACGGACACGCGAATGCCTCCTGTTTCTGGTGTGGCGAGATCGCCTGACGACGGGGCCAGCCTAGGCAAAAAAGTTGCGCGCACGCAAGTCTGCGCGAGCGCAGATTGTTGCTCCAGTCATCAGATGTACCCGTGGTGGGGCGGCAGCGGCTGGGCACCTGCGCGATTTCACCATTCAGATGCCGCTGCGCGACAAGGACGCGAACGGGCGGGGCGGCAAGCGCGCGCGGGCCTGAGGAGAGCCGCTGGGGCCGGCACGCCGGCTCCGACGTCGGGCTGCGCCGGTCGACGGTCGCCCGGCAGTGGACCCCTACCTGCGCCCGCAGGGGAACGGCAACAAGACCGTAGCGCTTTTAGAGCCATCGATGTTAACGTTCGCATGGATTCCCTGGATGGCAGGCGGGGGCCGCGACCACGCGGATGTGCCCGCCACATCGGCGACCCGGCGCTTCGGCTCGCTCGGCCGCGCCAGGATGCGCCAGCTGCCGCGCGACCGCGCCCCGGGCAAAATCATCAGATGTGTTCACGCGTGCTGATCGCCTCTGCGGCAGCCCCGGTGCGGATATTTCGGCGAACGGGACGTTGACGTTACATGGCGGTTACCCCTAACGTCTGATGTCTGAGGCACGTGAGCTCCACCACCACCACACCCCCCGCCACCGTGTTTTGGAGGGATCGTCATGTCCCGTCCCCCTGTCTCCCGTCGTACGCTGCTGACTGCCCTCGGCGCGGGTGGGGCCGCCGCCGCGGTCGGAGTCGGCGCCGGCGGCGTCATCCGCCCGCTACCGGCCCACGCCGCCATCCCCGGCCCGTCCAACTACACCGAGAGTTGGGCGTCGGTCGGCCAGCACCCGGCCGCGGCCGAGTGGTTCCAGGACGCCAAGTTCGGCATCTACTACCACTGGGGCGTCTTCAGCGTCCCGGCGTTCGCCAACGAGTGGTACCCGCGCAACATGTACAACGCCGGATCGGGCGAGAACAACCACCACCGCAACACGTACGGCGAGCCGTCGGCCTGGCCGTACCACAACTTCATCAACGGTGCGAACGACCGCTCGGGCCGGTTCGTGCAGTTCGCCCCCCGGTTGCGTTCGGCCGGCGGCAACTTCGACCCGAACGAGTGGGCGCAGCTCTTCGTCGACGCCGGGGCGAAGTTCGCCGGCCCGGTGGCCGAGCACCACGACGGCTTCTCCATGTGGAACAGCCAGGTCAACGAGTGGAACTCGGTGGCTCGCGGCCCCCGGCTGGACCTGCTGAAACTGCACACCGACGCGATCCGGGCCCGGGGCCTCAAGGTCCTGGTCGCGATGCACCACGCCTTCAACTTCACCGGCTTCTACCAGTGGGCGCCGCAGCAGTCCGACCCGAGCCTGCGCAAGCTCTACGGGCAGCTGGGCACCGCCGCGGAGGAGCAGCTCTGGTACGACAAGCTCCGGGAGATCATCGACCAGTCCCAGCCGGACATCATCTGGCAGGACTTCGACCTGCACCGGATCAGCGAGGCGCAGCGACTGCGCTTCCTGGCGTACTACTACAACCGTGCGGTGGCCTGGGACAAGGAGGTCGTCGCGACCTACAAGGACGGCCTGGAGCGCGGCGGCGCGGTCTACGACTACGAGCGCGGCGGTCCGGCCGAGCTGCGTGAGCCCTACTGGCTCACCGACGACAGCATCAGCAGCTCCAGCTGGTGCTACACGGTCGGGATCGGCTACTACACGCTCAACCAGATGCTGCACTCGCTGATCGACCGGGTGAGCAAGAACGGCAACATGGTGCTCAACATCGCGCCGATGGCCGACGGCACCATCCCGGCCGGGCAGCAGACGCTCCTGCGCAGCATCGGTGACTACCTGCGGCGCTTCGGTGAGTCGATCTACTCCACCCGGGCCTGGACCACCTTCGGGGAGGGGCCGACCCGGATGGGCGGCGGCTACTTCGTCGCGCCGGTCGCCGGCAACGCGCAGGACATCCGGTTCACCCGCAGCAAGGACAACCGCGTGCTGTACGCGACGATCCTCGGTTGGCCGGGCAGCTCGGTGAACATCACCACCCTCTCGTCGAACCGGATCAACCTCAGCTCCCTGACGGGCGTGCAGCTGCTCGACAACACCGCCGGCAGCTACGTCAACCTGCCGAACCGCACCCAGGACGCCAGCGGACTGCGGATCACCCTGCCTTCGGCGAGCGCGCCGTTCAGCGCGCCGGCGTACGTGGTGAAGCTGACCTTCAACGGGCCGATCCCGACCCTCGGCGGCGGAACCTCGGTCTCGCCTGTGGTCAGCGTCTACCAGAACACCGGCTACGACAGCGGTGCCAACCTCTCGATCGGCAGCTACACCGCGGCGCAGTTGCAGTCCGCCGGGATCGGGCTGCGGAGCATCTCGTCGGTCCGGGTCACCGCCGGTCACCAGCTTGTCGGGTACGCCAACGACAACTTCTCCGGCACCAGCTGGACGTTCAACTCCGACAACAGCGACCTGCGCAACACCGGCAACAACGACGCCATCGCCTCGCTGCGGGTCACCTTCAACCCGAGCACGTACCTGCGGATCACGAACGTGACCAACGGACTGGCGCTGGACAGCGGCGGCAACGTCGCCTCCGGCTCGCCGCTGAAGCAGTGGACCTGGGACAGCAACAGCAACCTTCAGTGGCAGATCGTCGACCTGGGCACCGGCTACTACCGGATCGTCAACCGGACCAACGGCATGGTCATCGACGGCTTCGGCCAGACCGGCAACGGCGCGGCGGCGCAACAGGCGGCGTGGAACGGCAGCAACAACCAACAGTGGCAGATCACCGACCAGGGCAACCGCCGGTACCGGATCACCAACCGGGGCACCGGGCTGGTGCTCGACGGCGGTGGTCAGGTCGCCTCCGGCTCCACGGTCAAGCAGTGGAGCTGGGACGGCAACACCAACCTGATGTGGAACATCACCACCGCCTGAACCTTCGCTAACACCTCCGACGCGTGCGTCGCCGTGATCCCTCACGGCGGGCACGCGTCGGATCACTTCCCGGGATATATGGAGGAAGATCGATGAAAAGAAACACGCTGACGAGCATCGGGCTCACCGTGCTGCTCGGCGCGTCGGCCACTTTCGCGGCCGGTTGCGGCGACGACGCGACAAGCGGGACCGGAGCGAACGGGTCCCAGCCCGTCATCGGGGTGGACTACCCGCGCTCCGACACGGACTTCTGGAACTCGTACATCAAGTACACCCCACAGTTCGGCGACGAGCTGGGGGTCGAGCTGAAGACCACCAACTCGCAGAACGACATCGCCAACCTCATCTCGAACGCGCAGACCTTCATCAGCCAGGGCGTCAAGGGCGTGGTGATGGCACCTCAGGACACCGCGGCCATCGCACCGACCCTGTCCCAGCTGGAGAGCAAGAACATCCCGGTGGTCACCATCGACACCCGGCCGGACACCGGCAAGGTGTTCATGGTCGTCCGCGCCGACAACCGCGCCTACGGCACCAAGGCGTGCCAGTTCCTCGGCACCAAGCTCGGCGGCAAGGGCAAGGTCGTCATGCTCCAGGGCGGTCTGGACTCGATCAACGGTCGGGACCGCACCGAGGCGTTCAACGAGTGCATGCAGCAGAACTTCCCCGACATCACCGTCTTCGGCGAGGCCACCGACTGGAAGGCCGACGTGGCGGCGTCGAAGCTGCAGACCCGGTTCGCCTCCGACCCGGACATCAAGGGCATCTACATGCAGTCGTCGTTCGCGCTGTCGGGGACGTTGCAGATCCTCAAGCAGCGAGGGCTGCAGGTGCCGCCGACCGACCCCAAGCACGTCTTCGTCGTCTCCAACGACGGCATCCCGGAGGAACTGAAGAACATCGGCGAGGGCCTGATCGACGCCACCGTCAGCCAGCCGGCCGACCTGTACGCCAAGCACGGCCTGGAGTATGCGAAGGCGGCTATCGAAGGCAAGACGTTCCAGCCCGGACCGACCGCGCACGGCAGCAACATCATCCAGGTCCGCGAGGGGCTGCTGGAGGACCAGCTGCCCGCACCGCTGGTGACGTTGGACGGCGCGCCGATCGCGGGTGAGCCCACCCTGAAGTTCGACGACGCGTCCCTCTGGGGCAACAACGCATGAGTGTCACCCCGAAAGGTTCGACCGGCGGGCTGGTCGATGTCGACCAGCCCGTCGTCGAGGCCGTGAACATCACCAAACGGTTCGGGTCGACGGTGGCGCTCTCCGACGCCGGCATCGTGGTGCGCCGGGGCGAGACGCACGCACTGGTGGGACGCAACGGTGCCGGCAAGTCGACACTTGTCAGCATCCTCACCGGGTTGCAGGCCGCCGACCACGGCGCGGTGGCTTTCGACGGGCGTCCGGCACCGCCGCTGGGCGACCGCGACGCCTGGCGCAAACGGGTGGCCTGCGTCTACCAGAAGTCCACGATCATCGACACCCTGACCGTGGCGGAGAACCTGTTCCTCAACCGGCACGCCCGGGGCCCGGCCGGTCTGATCCGGTGGCCACGGCTGCGCCGTGAGGCGGAACAGTTGCTCGCGGAGTGGTCGGTCGAGGTCGACGTACGCCAGCCCGCCTCGACGCTCTCGGTCGAGCAGCGGCAGTTCGTGGAGATCGCCAGGGCGCTCTCCTTCGGCGCCCGGTTCATCATCCTGGACGAACCCACCGCCCAGCTCGACGGCGCGAGCATCAACCGCCTCTTCGCCCGGATCCGGGATCTTCGGGCGCAGGGCGTGACCTTCCTGTTCATCAGCCACCACCTCCAGGAGATCTACGAGATCTGCGACCAGGTGACGGTCTTCCGCGACGCCCGGCACATCGTCACCGCCCCGGTGGCGCAGCTGAGCCGGCCGGCGTTGGTGGCCGCGATGACAGGTGAGGACGTGACCATGCCCGAGGCCGACCACCGGCCGCTGCCCGCCGACGCGCCGGTGCTGCTCTCCGTGCGCGACCTGGTCACCGCCTCCGGTGCCGAGTTGTCGCTCGAGGCCAGGGCCGGTGAGGTGGTCGGCATCGCCGGGGGCGGCGGCAGCGGCAAGGTCGAGGTCGCCGAGGCGATGGTCGGCCTGGCCCGGCCGGCCGGCGGCGCGGTCGCCGTCGACGGCCGTACGCTGCGCCCCGGCAGCGTGCCCGACGCCCTCGCCGCCGGCGTGGGGCTGGTGCCGCAGGACCGGCACCGGGAGGGCCTGGTGCCGCTGCTGTCGATCGCCGAGAACGTCACGATGACCGTGCCGGACCGAATCGGGCGGAATGGCCTGATCTCACCGGCCCGGCGCGACGCCCTGGCCCGGGACGCCATCGCCGATCTGGCGATCAAGGCCGCGGGGCCGCACGTGCCGGTCTCCGACCTCTCCGGGGGCAACCAGCAGAAAGTGGTGATGGGCCGGGCGCTGGCCAGCGATCCGAAACTGCTGGTGCTCATCACCCCGACCGCCGGGGTGGACGTGCGGTCCAAGCAGACCCTGCTCGGTGTCGTCGACGAGGTACGCCGTCGCGGCACCACCGTGCTTGTCGTCTCCGACGAACTCGACGACCTGCGGATCTGCGACCGCGTACTGGTGATGTTCCAGGGGCGGGTCGTCCGGGAGATGACCCACGGCTGGAGCGACAACGATCTGGTAGCCGCCATGGAAGGGGTGGATCTCCACCATGTCTGAGACGCTCTCCACCGCCGCGTCACCTCCCGCCGCGGCGCCTTCACCGGAACCGCCGGGATCCTCGTCACGCGGCCTGGCCATCGCCCGGCTGCGGGACCTGGCGCTGGTGCCGGCGATCATCGCTGTCGCCATCGTCGGTTCGATCATCAGTCCGGTGTTCCTCAGCACGGACAACATCATCAACGTGCTGCAGAGCATGTCGGAGATCGCCATCGTGGTCCTCGCCCAGACCATCGTGTTGATCACCGGCAAGATGGACCTGTCGCTGGAGTCCACCTTCGGCCTCGCGCCGGGCATCGCTGCCTGGCTGATCATCGATCCGGCGCTCACCCGGGGGCTCGGCCTCAACGCGCTACCGGACGCCTGGGCGATCCCGGTCGTGCTGCTCGTCGGCGCCCTGGTCGGCGCCTTCAACGGGCTGCTCATCGTCCGCTTCGGCCTCAACGGATTCATCGTCACCCTGGGCATGCTCATCGTGCTCCGGGGGCTGCTCACCGGCATCTCCGGTGGACAGACCTTCTTCGCGCTGCCGGAGTCGATGACCTACCTCGGCTCCGCCACCTGGTTCGGCGTGCCGGCCTCGATCTGGCTGTCACTGCTGCTCTTCGCCGGCGGGGTGGTGGTGCTCGGGTACACCCGGGCCGGTCGGGCGCTCTACGCCATCGGTGGCAACGCCGACGCGGCTCGGGCGGCGGGCATCCGTACCGACCGGGTGCTCTGGATCGCCCTCATCGCGGCCAGCGTGCTCGCGGCGCTCGCCGGCCTGCTGATGAGCGGCCGGCTCGCGGCGGTACCGGCGGCCCAGGGCAGCGGGGCCATCTTCCAGGTCTTCGCGGCGGCGGTGATCGGCGGCGTGAGCCTCAACGGCGGCAAGGGCAGCGTCTTCGGTGCCTTCACCGGCGTCCTGCTGCTCTTCATGATCATCAACGTGTTGACGCTGGCCGGTGTCCCGGCACAGTGGACGAACTTCCTCAACGGCACCGTCATCCTGGTGGCCCTGGTGGTCTCCCGCATCACCGGAGGTAAGGCACAGACGTGAGGCGGCCGGGCCCGCCGGCCGGGCCAATCGCGAGGCAGGCAAGCAGATATCACCTGTTCGACATTCAGGAGTTGTGGTGAGTGAGCGCATCTCGTCCGTAGAAACCATCGACGTACGTTTCCCCACGTCCCGGCACCGCGACGGGTCGGACGCGATGAACCCGTTCCCCGACTACTCCGCGGCGTACGTGATCCTGCGGACCTCGGCCGGCGCCGAGGGCCACGGGCTGGTCTTCACCGTGGGGCGGGGGACCGACATCCAGGTCGCGGCGGTGCAGGCGCTCGCTCCGATGGTGATCGGTCAGTCCGTCGACGACCTGGTCGCCGACCCCGCGGCGCTGGCCCGCCGGCTCGTCGGCGACAGCCAGATCCGGTGGCTGGGCCCGGAGAAGGGGGTCGTGCACATGGCCGCCGGCGGGCTGGTCAACGCGGTCTGGGATCTCGCCGCCCGGCGGGCGGGCAAGCCGCTGTGGAAACTGCTCGCCGACCTCACCCCGGAGCAGGTGGTGGCCCAGGTCGACTTCCGTTACCTGCGTGACGCGCTCACCGAGGACGAGGCGTTGGCGCTGCTGCGGGCCGCCGAGGGCGGGCGGGCGGAACGTGAGCGGCAGCTGCGGGCCGAGGGCTATCCGGCGTACACCACCACTCCCGGCTGGCTGGGCTACGACGACGAGAAGCTGGCGCGGCTCTGCCGGGAGGCGGTGGAGGCCGGGTACGAGCTGATCAAGCTCAAGGTGGGCGGGAACCTGGCCGACGACGTACGCCGGTTGGGCATCGCCCGGCAGGCGGTCGGGCCGGACATCCGTCTCGCTGTCGACGCCAACCAGATCTGGGGCGTGCCCGAGGCGATCAGTTGGATGCGTGAGCTTGCCGCGTTCGACCCGTACTGGATCGAGGAGCCGACCTCGCCGGACGACGTGCTCGGGCACGCCGCCGTACGCAAGGCCCTCGCCCCGGTCAAGGTGGCCACCGGCGAACACGTCCACAACGCCGTGATGTTCAAGCAGCTGCTCCAGGCCGACGCGGTCGACGTGGTGCAGATCGACGCCTGCCGTGTCGCCGGGGTCAACGAGAACCTGGCGATCCTGCTGCTCGCCGCGAAGTTCGGGGTGCCGGTCTGCCCGCACGCCGGGGGAGTGGGGCTGTGCGAGCTGGTGCAGCACCTGGCCATGTTCGACTTCGTCGCGCTCAGCGGCAGCATCGAGGACCGGGCCATCGAGTACGTCGACCACCTGCACGAGCACTTCACCGACCCGGTACGCATCAGCGGCGGACGCTACCTCGCGCCCACCGCCGCCGGCATGAGCGCGGAGATCCGCTCCGCCTCGCTCACCGAGTACCGCTATCCCGACGGTCCGGCGTGGTCGGACGGTCCGGTCATGGCGGGGTCGTCGACGGCATGATCATCGACGCGCATCACCATCTGTGGCAGCCGGAACGCGGCTACACCTGGCTGGCGGAGCCCGGGTTGGCCGCGATCCGCCGGCCGTTCACCCCGGCGGACCTGACCGCCGAACTCTCCGCCAGCGGGGTGCACGGCACCGTGCTGGTGGAGGGTGGGCGGTGCCATCCCGACGAGGCAGCCGAGTTCCTCGGCTATGCCGCCGACACCGCGCCGATCCTCGGGGTGGTGGCCTGGATCGACGTGGCCGCCGACGACGTGTCGGCCACCATCGCGCGCTACCGCCGCGCGCGTGGGGGCGAGTTGCTGGTCGGCCTGCGCTCGCAGGTGCAGGGAGAGGCGGATCCGGACTACCTCGACCGGCCCGAGGTGCGGCGCGGCCTCGCCGCGATCGCCGCCGCCGGGTTGGTCTTCGACCTGGTGATCCGGGCCGACCAACTGGCCGCGGCGGCGCGGGCGGCGCGGGCGGTGCCGCAGCTGACGTTCGTCCTCGACCACCTGGGCAAACCCCGCATCGACGAAGGTGAGGCCGGGCTGCGGTGCTGGCGGGATCCGTTCGCCGCGCTGGCCGCCAACCCCAACGTCTCGGCCAAGCTCTCCGGGCTGGTCACCGAGGCCGGCCCGGAGTGGGCGGCGGAGGATCTGCGTCCGTTCGTCCGGGTCGCGGTCGAGGAGTTCGGTCCCGGTCGTCTGATGTTTGGCTCGGACTGGCCGGTCTGCCTGCTCAGGTCGGACTATCCGGGCGTACGCCGGGCGCTGGAGGAGGTCCTGCCGCCGCTGACCGCGCGGGAACGGCACGAGATCTTCGCCGGCACCGCGCTGGGCGCCTACGGGCTGGTCCGGCCCGACGCCGACGCTGAACCGGCCGGGCCGTCGACATGACCGCGCCCGGCCCGGTGCCGTCGCGCCACAGGCCCGCGACCCTACCCGGACGCGGACTTGGCGAGCACCGTACGCAGCCACGCCTCCGAGGTGTTGACATGGATCAACGCGCTGGCCTGGGCCAGCAGTTGGTCCCGCGAGCGCAGCGCCAGGTAGATCGCCTGGTGCTCGTCGATCGTCTTGTGCGCCGCGTTGCCCTCTATCAAGCCGCGCCACACCCGGGCCCGCAGCGTACGACCGGAGAGTCCGTCCAGCAGCGAGGTGAGGGTCTCGTTGCCGGTGGTGGCGACGACGGTGTGGTGGAAGGCCGTGTCGAACTGGATGAGCTTCTCGGCGTCGTCGGCCGCCGCCCGCATGTCCTCCAGGATCTGACCGATGTCGTCGAGGTCGGCGTCGGTCATCCGCAGTGCCGCCAGGCCGGTCGCCATCGGCTCCAGCAACCGGCGTACCTCCATGACCTCCAGCAGCGTGTCGTCGCGCAGCAGCTCCACCGCGACGCCGAGCCCCTCCAGCAGCAGGCGGGGGGCGAGACTGGTGACGTACGTGCCGTCACCGCGCCGCACGTCGAGCACCCGGGCCGATTCGAGCACCTTCACCGCTTCCCGGACCCCGCTGCGCGACAGCCCCATCTGCGCTGCCAGCTGCGGTTCCGGTGGCAGCCGTGTCCCCGGGGGCAGTTCACCGCTCTGGATCATGCTGCGGATCTTCGCGATCGCGTCATCGGTCAGTGCCATCCACGCCCCCTTCGGACCGGCCAGCCGCGCGCCGCCGTGGTGGACCGCCACCTGCGGCCGGGACCGGCGACCCTCACCACTATAGAGACGTCGGACGTTTGGCGGCGCCGAGGTTCAGCTACCGGACACCATCGGATCGGGAGGGCATGACGTGCGACGTTACGGCTGGGTGATCCGGCTGCGGCCGGAGCACCGGGAGACCTACCTGCGGCTGCACGCCGCGGTCTGGCCCGGCGTCGAGCAGACGCTGCGCCAGGCGAACATCCGCAACTACAGCATCTTCCTCCACGGTGACCTGCTCTTCGGCTACTACGAATATGTCGGCGACGACCACGAGGCCGACCAGCGCCGGATCGCCGCCGATCCGGAGACGCAGGCATGGTGGAAACTGACCGACCCGTGCCAGGAGTCGCTCGCCGATCCTGGATCAGGGCAATGGTGGGCGCCGATGCGCGAGATTTGGCACCTGAGTGAGGAGACGGCGTGAACCGCAGCGCGTTGTACGTCGGTGAGCAGACCTTCGTGGTGGAGGAGACCGCCTCGGCGCCACCCGGTCCGGGTGAGGTTCGCATCGACGTGGCGTACACCGGCATCTGCGGCACCGACCTGCACATCGCCCACGGTGCGATGGACCAGCGGGTCCACACACCGGCGGTGATCGGCCACGAGATGTCGGGCCGGATCGCCGAGGTCGGCGAGGGTGTCGAGGGTTATCAGGTGGGTGAGGCGGTGACCGTGATGCCGCTGGAATGGTGCGGCGAGTGTCCGGCCTGCCGGGCGGGGCACACCCACATCTGCCACCGGCTCACCTTCGTCGGCATCGACTCGCCGGGTTCGATGCAGCGCTCCTGGACGGTGCCGGCGCGGATTCTGGTGCCGCTGCCCGAGGAACTGCCGCTGGCGCACGCCGCGCTGGTCGAGCCGACCGCGGTGGCCGTGCACGACGTACGACGGTCCCGGCTGGTCGCCGGCGAGCACGCGGTGATCATCGGCGCCGGCCCGGTGGGTCTGCTCATCGGCACGGTCGCCCGCCAGACCGGTGCCACGGTCACCGTGCTCGAACTGGACCCGCACCGCCGGGCACTCGCCGCCGATCTCGGGCTCGCCACCGTGGACCCGTCGACTGTCGACGTGGCCGAGCACGTGCGCCAGGCCACCGGCGGCGCCGGCGCCGACGTGGTGTTCGAGGTCTCCGGCTCGGCCGCCGGCGTCCGCATCGCCACCGACCTGCTCGCCGTCCGTGGGCGCCTCGTCGTCGTGGCGATCCACCCCACCCCCCGCGAGGTGGACCTGCACCGGATCTTCTGGCGCGAACTCGAAGTGATCGGGGTACGGGTCTACCAGCGCGAGGACTACGTCGAGGCGGTTCGGCTGGTGCACGGTGGGCAGGTGCCCGCGCAGCGGCTGATCAGCCGGATCGTGCCGTTGGCGGAGGTGGCGCAGGCGTTCCAGGCACTTGCCGCCGGTGGTGACGTCAAGGTGCTCATCGACTGTGGAGGAGACGCGTGAACCCGTTCGACCTGACCGGCCGGTTGGCGGTGGTGACCGGGTGCCGGCGCGGCATCGGTCTGGCGATGGCGGAGGCGCTCGCCGCGGCCGGTGCCGACGTGATCGGCGTGAGCGCCGCGCTGGAGGCCACCGGGAGTGAGGTCGCCGAGCGGGTCGCGGCACACGGCCGCTCGTTCGTGCCGTACCGGGCGGACCTGTCCGACCGCGCCGCGGTCCGTGCGCTCGCCGAGTGGCTCGGCCAGCGGGATCAGCCGGTGGACATCCTGGTCAACAACGCCGGGACGATCCGCCGTGCCCCGGCCGCCGAGCACACCGACGCCGACTGGGACCACGTGCTGGAGGTCGACCTCTCCGCCCCGTTCGTGCTCGCCCGCGAGATCGGCCGCGACATGATCCGCCGCGGCAGTGGCAAGATCATCTTTACTGCGTCGATGTTGAGTTTTCAGGGGGGTGTCACAGTGCCCGGCTATGCCGCCGCCAAGTCGGGTATCGCCGGGCTGACCCGCGCGCTGGCCAACGAGTGGGCGGGGCACGGTGTCAACGTCAACGCGATCGCGCCCGGTTACATCGGTACGGACAACACTCAGGCGCTGCGGGAGCAGCCGGAGCGGAACCGGGCGATCCTGGAGCGGATCCCGGCCGGGCGTTGGGGTCGACCCGAGGATCTCGCCGGGATCACCGTGTTCCTCGCCTCCGACGCGGCCGCCTACGTGCACGGCGCGGTGATCCCGGTCGACGGTGGCTGGCTTGCCCGCTGACCCGGACCGAACTCCGCCGGATCCGGCTGTGCCGGATCCGGCCGGTCCGGAGCGGAACATGTCGGAACGGGCCACGCGCGCGGTGGCCGAGGCCTTCGAGGCGTCCTATCGCGCGCTGCCCGCCAGCAGGCAGCGACTGCTCCGTTGTCTCGGCCTGCATCCTGGCCCGGACTTCGACGTGGCCGCGGCCGCCGCCCTGGGTAACCTGACCCTCCTGCACGCCAGGCGAGCCCTGACGGATCTGTGCGAACGACACCTGCTGATCGAGAGCGACGGCCGCTACCGCTTCCCCGAGCTGGTCGTCGGCCACGTTCGCCGGCTCGCGGTCTCGGAACCCACAGTGGTCCGTGACGCCGCCCTCGAACGGCTCCGCGCCGCCGCCCGGCGTGCCGCCGCACGCGCTCGTCGCGCCCCGGCCGACGGCGAGACGATGAATCGATGGGGTCGGTGACCCTGTCGAGGCCCGAAAGCCGCGCACTCCAGGAATTCGCCAGTTCAGCGGAATGCTAAGCAAGGTCTGTCCCTTATTAATAGACCATTGCCTATGGCGTGATGCGACGGTAACGTTTGCGAAACACGTCATATGTCTGGCTGTTCTGAGCCTGCCGCCGATCAAGAGGGCTTCGGGTGGCCGGATCGGTCATCGGTGGGAGGATCGATGTCAGACCTGACCCGACGGCAGGCCCTCAAGATCAGCGCAGCGGGTGCGGGTGGCGCTCTGCTGCCGCTGCCCTGGACCGCCATGGCCCGCGCGGACTCGGTGGCACCGCCACAGGTGTTGGCCGCAGGCGACATGGCTCTCTGGTACGACCGCTCCGCCGGCACCGACTGGCTGCGTGCGCTACCGATCGGCAACGGCCGGCTCGGCGCGATGGTGTTCGGTAACGTCGACGCCGAACGACTCCAGCTCAACGAGGACACCGTCTGGGCGGGTGGACCGCACGACCCGAGCAACACCCGGGGTCTGGGCGCACTGGCGGAGATCCGGCGACTGGTCTTCGCCAACCAGTGGACCCAGGCCCAGAACCTGGTCAACCAGAACATGCTCGGCAACCCGGTCGGGCAACTGGCCTACCAGACCGTCGGCAACCTGCGGCTGACCTTCCCCTCGGGCAGCGCCTCCCAGTACCACCGGCAGCTGGACCTCACCACCGCCACCACCTCGGTGACGTACGTGCTGAACGGGGTGCGGTACGAGCGCGAGGTGTTCGCCAGCGCACCGGACCAGGTGATCGCGATGCGGTTGACCGCCGACCGGACCGGATCCATCAGCTTCACCGCCACCTTCGACAGCCCGCAACGGACCACCGTATCCAGCCCGGACGGCGCCACGATCGCCCTCGACGGCGTCTGCGGCAACCAGGAGGGCGTCAACGGCGCGGTCCGGTTCCTCGCCCTGGCCAACGCCACCGTCAGCGGCGGCACGGTGAGCAGCTCCGGTGGCACGCTGCGGGTCAGCAACGCCAACAGCGTGACCCTGCTGATCTCGATCGGCTCCAGCTACGTCAACTACCGCAACGTCGGCGGCGACTACCAGGGCATCGCCCGGCGACACCTCACCGCGGCCCGAGCCAGCAGCTACGACCAACTGCGCAGCCGGCACGTGGCCGACTACCAGGCGTTGTTCGGGCGGGTCAGCCTCGACCTGGGCCGCACCACCGCCGCCGACCAGCCGACCGACGTCCGGATCTCCCAGCACAACAACGTCAACGACCCGCAGTTCTCCGCGCTGCTGTTCCAGTTCGGCAGGTACCTGCTGATCTCGTCGTCGCGGCCCGGCACCCAGCCGGCCAACCTCCAGGGCATCTGGAACGACTCGCTGACCCCGGCCTGGGACTCGAAGTACACGATCAACGCCAACCTGCCGATGAACTACTGGCCGGCCAACACCACCAACCTGGCCGAGTGCCACGGGCCCGTGTTCGACATGGTCAGGGACCTCGCGGTCAGTGGGGCCCGGACCGCCCAGGTGCAGTACGGCGCCGGTGGCTGGGTCACCCACCACAACACCGACGCCTGGCGGGCCACGTCGGTGGTCGACGGCGCGTTCTGGGGCATGTGGCAGACCGGCGGCGCCTGGCTGGCCACGCTGATCTGGGACCACTACCTGTTCAACGGGGACATCGAGTTCCTGCGGGCGAACTACCCGGCGATGAAGGGCGCCGCGCAGTTCTTCCTGGACACCCTGGTGACCGAACCGGCGCTCGGATATCTGGTGACCAACCCGTCGAACTCACCGGAGATCGGTCACCACGCCGACGCCAGCATCTGCGCCGGGCCGACAATGGACAACCAGATCCTGCGCGACCTCTTCGACGGCTGCGCTCGGGCGAGCGAGATCCTCAACGTCGACGCCACCTTCCGGTCCCAGGTCCGGGCCACCCGGGATCGGCTCGCGCCGCACCGGATCGGTTCGCGCGGCAACATCATGGAATGGCTGTACGACTGGGTGGAGACCGAGCGGACCCACCGGCACATCTCCCACCTCTACGGCCTTGCCCCCAGCAACCAGATCACCAAGCGCGGCACCCCACAGCTGTTCGAGGCGGCCCGGCGCACCCTCGAACTGCGCGGCGACGACGGCACCGGCTGGTCGCTCGCCTGGAAAATCAACTTCTGGGCCCGGATGGAGGAGGGCAAGCGGGCCCACGACCTGATCCGCTTCCTGGCCACCCCGGCACGGCTCGCTCCCAACATGTTCGACCTGCACCCACCGTTCCAGATCGACGGCAACTTCGGCGCCACCGCCGGCATCGCGGAGATGCTGTTGCAGAGCCACGTCGGCGAACTGCACATCCTGCCCGCCCTGCCGCCGGCCTGGCCCACCGGGCGGGTCAGCGGGCTGCGGGGCCGGGGCGGGCACACCGTCGGCATCACCTGGAGCAACGGTCAGGCCACCGAGGTTCTCATCCGGCCGGACCGGGCCGGCACCGTACGGCTGCGGGGTCGGCTCTTCGCCGGCACCCACACCGTCGTCGACACCGCCGACGACACACCGGCCCGGACCACCCGGATCGAGAACGACCTCATCGAGGTCACCGTGGCGGCCGGCCGCACCTACCGGGCCACGGGGTCCGGCACCGACCCGGGCCCCACCGCGCCGCCGCTGGAGCAGAGCTTCACCAACGTCGGCACCAGCAACGACAACAACACCGGTGCCGGGAACCTCGACGGCTCCGGATACTCGTTCTCCGCGCAGGCACTCGCCCAGGCCGGTGTCACCCCGGGCAGCACGGTGAGCCGCAACGGGGTGAACTTCCGTTGGCCCAACGTGGCTCCCGGCGGTGCCGACAACGCCATCGCCTCGGGGCAGGCCATCGGCGTGACCGGCACCGGACGTACCCTCGGCTTCCTGTTGACCGGCACCTACGGTGCGGTGTCCGGCGCCGCGACGGTGGTCTACGCCGACGGCACCCGGCAGAGCTTCACGCTGAGCAGCCCGGACTGGTACGGCGGACCGCACGCCGGTGCCACCTCCGCCATCGTGATGGCGTATCGCAATCGGCCCGGCAACCAGCGGGAGAACGTCGCCGTCTGCGTCTACTACCTGGGCGTGGCGTTGCAGAACAAGCCGGTGGCCCGGGTCGAACTGCCCAACATCAGCGCCCGGCCGGCGGCCAACGTACCGACCATGCACATCTTCGCGATCGCCATCGGCGCCTGACGGCCCGGGGCGGGTAGCGCGGATCCGCGCTACCCGCCCCGGCGTGCCGAACTGTCAGCCCTTGCGCTGGGCCAACAGCCACTGCAGGATGCTGCGGTCCTCGTACGTCGGGCCGTAGGCCGCGTGGTAGTCCGGCAGCGAGAACGCCTCGTTGCCGTACTCGGTGTAGTGCAGCAGCTTGTCGATCTGCGCGGGCGTCTTGCCCTGCGCCTCGTACGCCGAGCGCAGCGCGCTGTTCGAGCCCCGGGCGAGCGAGATGTTGAGCAGGTGGTCGTTGACGCCGTGGGTGATCCAGAGCGGCACCTCGCCGGCGGCGATGGCCGTGGCCTGGTTGGCGCTGACCTGGAAACCACCTGTCACCAGGCCGGCGGTGAACAGGTCGGGCCGCTTGGCGAACGCCTCCCACAGCAAGCGCGAGCCGTACGAGACGGTGGTGGCGTACACCCGCTTGGTGTCCACCGCGTAGTCCTTGCTGAACTGCTCGACCAGCTTGATCAGCAGGTCGCCCTCGGCGGGCAGCCCGACGCGCTGGTTCTGCGGCGCCAGCACGATGACGTCCTCCTGGCTGCCGGTCCAGCTGGACTGCAACCAGGCGGTCGCCGGGATGTCGGCGGCGATCTGCACGCCCAGGTTGTCGCCGTCCCAGCCCATGCCGTGGCCGGGCAGCACCACCATCAGCGGGTACTTCTTACCCGGCTGGTAGTTCTTGGGCAGGTGGTAGTGGTACGGCAGCACCATGCCGGCGTTGAGGTACGAGCCGTACTCGAAGTCGTCGACGAGCAGGTTCACCGCCTTCTCGGTGACCGCGCGCGATACCTTCGGGGTCGCCTTGGCCAGCACCGCACCCTTGCCCTTGCCGTTGCCCGGCTGGGCGTGCACGTCCTTGCGCTGCACCAGCTTCGTCGGCAGGTCGGCGTTCACCTTGACGTGGCACAGGAAGGTGGGGCACTTGGACAGGATGACGGTCCAGCCGAGGTTCTCGTTCGGGTCCAGCTCGACGATGACGTAGCGGCCCGGCACCGAACGACGGTCGGCGCGCGAGGTGGGCGCGTCGTTGGTGTAGGTGTGGGTGACCTTCCGCTCGGCCAGCTTCGGCAGGTCCGTGATCGGGTTGAACCGGAAGTTGTAGGTGGTGTCGGAGACGGAGAAGGTCGAGTTGTCCAGGGTGCGGGGGTTGACCGTCCGGTCGTACTCGACGGCGACAGCGGAGACCTTCTGGCCGTAGGTGTAGACGGTGGTGATCGGGGTGATGCTCTTGATGCCGCCGGTGGCGCCGCCGTGGTCCTTCGACGCGGCGTAGGCCGTGCCGGACGAGGCGAGCGCCAGCACCGTGGCGAAGGCGATCACACTCCTTCGCAGTCTCATCGGTCCTCCTTGTCGACGCGCCCGTCTGACCGGACACCCCGCGGTCATCGCGCCCCGCAGCGGTGCGGAAGGTGTGGCGGAAACGGTCGCTAAACTGATTTAGCAGAGCATCGGCCTCGGCCGCGTTCCCTGTCAAGGGCGCTCCCGTAACGCACCCGAAATGCTGAGTTCACACACTGGGCATTTCATCGCCTTCCGGGCGCCCATTGCGGGCTGTGTTGACGGCATCGCGGAATGCCACCGACCGTCGCATGTGGTGTATCGTTTGGTCTCGATGGTCGGCCCCGATCCGGCGTGTCGCGGTCGCCGCCGTCGGTGCGTATTCAACGCTCTGACCTGCGGTGACCCGGCCGATCGGAGGAGTGTTTCGTTCGTTACGAGACCGTGACCGCTGGATTTCCGAACAGGTGTTGACCTGACCAATGTGAGCGCTAACACTTGGCCTCCAAGTGCGACCCGCGCAGCCGTAGGACCGCGCGAGTTCCAGATTGGGGAAGCCAGTGAGCAGAAAAGTCCTGGCCGCTCTCGGCGGCGCCGTACTGGCGCTCAGCATGGCGGCCTGCAGTGGCGAGGGCGCCGGCAGCGGTGGGAACGACAGTGACAAGCCCGCCGACCTGACCATCGGTGTCTCGATGCCGACCCAGACCTCCGAGCGGTGGATCGCCGACGGCAACTCGGTCAAGGAGAAGCTGACGGCCAAGGGCTACCAGGTCGACCTCCAGTACGCCGGTGACGACATTCCCACCCAGTCGCAGCAGATCGACCAGATGATCCTGCGGGGCGCCGACGTGCTGATCATCGCGGCGATCGACGGCACCGCGCTCAGCGGGCAGCTGCAGGCGGCGGCCGACGCGAAGATCCCGGTCATCGCCTACGACCGGCTGATCCGGGACAGCCCGAACGTCGACTTCTACGTCAGCTTCGACAACTACAAGGTCGGCGTCGCGCAGGCCACCGCGCTGCTGGTCGGCCTCGGTGTGCAGAACAAGGACGGCTCGAAGGGCGAGGCGAAGGGCCCGTTCAACATCGAGCTGTTCGCCGGCTCGCTCGACGACAACAACGCCCACTTCTTCTTCAAAGGCGCGATGGACACCCTCAAGCCGTTCATCGACGAGGGCACGCTGAAGGTCAAGTCGGGGCAGACCAAGATCGAGCAGGTGGCGACCCTGCGCTGGCAGCAGGAGACCGCGCAGACGCGGATGGAGGACCTGCTGACCTCCAGCTACAACGACAAGACCAAGGTCGACGGGGTCCTGTCGCCGTACGACGGCATCTCCCGCGGCATCATCACCGCGTTGCAGAACGCCGGCTACCGCGACGACATCCCGGTGGTGACCGGGCAGGACGCCGAGATCGCCTCGGTCAAGCTGATCAACGACGGGGTGCAGAACTCCACCATCTTCAAGGACACCCGTCTGCTGGCCGAGCAGGCAGTGGTCGCCGGTGAGGCGTTCCTCCAGGAGAAGACGCCGGAGGCCAACGACACCGAGACCTACGACAACGGCGTCAAGGTCGTCCCGTCGTACCTGCTGCCGGTCGAGACCGTCTACAAGGACGACATCCAGAAGATCCTGATCGACTCCGGTTACTACACCGCCGAGGAGGTCGCCGCCGGCCAGGCCAAGGGCTGACGGCACGAGCCGGGCTCGGCGGCGGTGCCCGCCGCCGAGCCCGGCTCCTTTCTCCGCACGACCACTCCGCCTCACACGACCAGACCAGCAGGACGGTGATCATGGGCGACAACATCCTCGAGATGCGTCGCATCACCAAGACCTTCCCGGGGGTGGCGGCGCTCCAGGACGTCTCGCTAGCCGTGGCGCATGGCGAGATCCACGCCATCTGCGGTGAGAACGGTGCCGGCAAATCCACCCTGATGAAAGTGCTTTCCGGCGTCTATCCGTCGGGCAGCTACGACGGCGAGATCCTTCTCGACGGCAAGCCGGTGAACTTCCGCGGCATCCGGGACAGCGAAGAACACGGCATCGTCATCATCCACCAGGAACTCGCCCTGGTGCCCTACCTGTCGATCGCCGAGAACATCTTCCTCGGCAACGAACGTCGCGGCCGCAGTGGCCTGATCGACTGGAACCGCACCAACGCCGACGCGGCCGAGCTGCTCGCCTCGGTCGGCCTGCGGGAGAACCCGGTGACGCCCGTCGTGCAGCTCGGCGTCGGCAAGCAGCAGCTCGTGGAGATCGCCAAGGCACTGTCCAAGAAGGTCAAACTGCTGATCCTGGACGAGCCGACCGCCGCGCTCAACGACGTCGACTCGGCGCACCTGCTGGACCTGATGCGCCGGCTGCGCGACCAGGGCATCACCTGCATCATGATCTCGCACAAACTCAACGAGATCACCTCGATCGCCGACTCGACAACCGTGCTGCGCGACGGCCAGACGGTGGAACGGCTCGAGATGGGCTCGGGCGAGGTGACCCAGGAACGGATCATCCGCGGCATGGTCGGCCGGGACCTGGACAGCTTCTATCCCGACCGGGTCTCCACGCCCGGCGAGGAGGTGCTGCGCATCGAGGACTGGACGGTGCGGCATCCCACCCAGGACCGGTTGGTCGTCGACGGCGCCAGTCTGAACGTACGGGCCGGTGAGGTGGTCGGCATCGCCGGACTGATGGGCGCCGGTCGCACCGAGCTGGCGATGAGCGTGTTCGGCCGCTCGTACGGCCGGGACATCACCGGCCGCCTGTTCATGCACGGCAAGGAGATCCGGGCACGCTCCGTCGCCGAGGCGATCAGCAACGGCATCGCGTACGCGACGGAGGACCGGAAGCGCTTCGGGCTGAACCTGATCGACGACATCCGGCGCAACATCTCCTCCGCCGGCCTGCGCAAGCTCTCCCGCCTCGGCTGGGTGCACGACAACGAGGAGACGAAGGTCGCCGAGACCAGCCGGCGTGACATGAACATCAAGGCGCCGAGCGTGCTGTCGGTGGTGGGCAAACTCTCCGGTGGCAACCAGCAGAAGGTCGTGCTCTCCAAGTGGCTGTTCACCGACCCGGACGTGCTGATCCTGGACGAGCCGACCCGGGGCATCGACGTCGGGGCGAAGTTCGAGATCTACACGATCGTCAACCGGTTGGTCGCCGACGGTAAGGCCGTCATCATCATCTCCTCCGAACTGCCCGAACTGCTGGGCATGTGCGACCGCATCTACACGCTGTCGGCGGGCCGCATCACCGGCGTGGTGCCGGTCGGTGAGGCGACCCAGGAGAAGCTCATGGAACTCATGGCGAAGGACAAGGAAACCGCCCGATGACCAGCACCAAGCCCTCCTCGGCGGCGGCGAAGAAGCCGGCCGAGGGTGCTCCCGCCGCCGCGCTGCACGTCGGCACCAGCGATCCCCGCACGCTCATCATGAACAATCTGCGGCAGAGCGGCATCTTCGTCGCCCTCGTCGTCATTGTCGCGCTGTTCGCGTTCCTCACCGACGGTCTCTCGCTGAGCCCGGGCAACATCACCAACATCGTCCTTCAGTACTCGTACATTCTCGTGCTCGCCATCGGCATGGTCATCGTGATCATCGGCGGGCACATCGACCTGTCGGTCGGTTCGGTGGTGGCACTCACCGGCGCGGTCTCCGCCGTCATCGTCATCAAACAGGGGCAACCCTGGTGGGTCGGCGTACTTGCCGCGCTGGCGGTCGGTCTCGCGGTCGGCGCGTGGCACGGCTTCTGGGTCGCGTACGTCGGCATCCCCGCGTTCATCGTCACCCTGGCGGGCATGCTGCTCTTCCGCGGCCTCACCCTGCGGGTGCTGGAGAACATCTCGCTCTCGCCGTTCCCGACCGAGTACAACCAGATCGCCGCAGGCTTCCTGAACGGACTGCTCGGCGGCAACGGCTACGACGCCTTCACCCTGCTCATCGGCGCTATCGGGGTGGCCGGCTACGTGGTGAGCTGCTTCCGCACCCGGGTGGCACGAATCCGCTACCAGCAGCCCGTGGAGTCGTTCGCGCTCTTCGTCGCCCGGATGGTGCTGGTCAGCGCGGTGGTCATGTGGTTCGCCTGGCAGCTCGCCCACGCCCGGGGTCTGCCGATCGTGCTGATCATTCTCGCCGCGCTGGTGCTGGTCTACGGCCTGCTCACCCGGCGTACCGTGTTCGGCCGGCAGGTCTACGCGATCGGTGGCAACCTCTCCGCGGCGATGCTGTCGGGAGTCAAGGTGAAGACCGTCAACTTCTGGATCTTCGTCAACATGGGCTTCCTCTCCGCCGTGGCGGGCATCATCTTCTCCTCCCGCTCCAACGGCGCGCAGCCCGCGGCCGGCAACATGTTCGAGCTGGACGCGATCGCCGCGGCCTTCATCGGCGGCGCGGCGGTTACCGGTGGCGTCGGCACGGTCGTCGGTGCCATGGCCGGCGGTCTGATCATGGCGGTGATGAGCAACGGCATGCAGCTCATGAGCGTGGACCAGTCGATGCAGTCGGTGGTGAAGGGCCTGGTGCTGCTCGTCGCCGTGGCCTTCGACGTCTACAACAAGCGCCGCGCCGGCTCGAGTCGGTGAGATCCGGCGCGGGCCGGCCGGTGCCGGGCCGGCCCGCGCCTCAGCCGTAAGGAGGGGCCCCCTCTTAACGCCTCGTGTAGAGGAGGGGTCCCCTCTTAACGCCTCGTGTAGAGGAGGGGTCCCCTCTTAACGCTCGCCAACACCGCGCCGCCGATCTTGCGCTGCCGGTCGCTGGCTCGCCGTGTTTCACGACTTCTGCCAGGACGGAAAGCGCAAGATCGGCGGCGGCTTCGGGGACGGGTG
>NZ_POTX01000130.1 GCF_003236305.1 Micromonospora endophytica
CAGTTCGGCGAGGGCGGAGGCGAAGCCGTGGAGGAGGTCGGTGGCTTCGGTGAGCCGGGCGGCGGCGGGGTGTTCCAGCTCCGGGCGGTACTCCTCGGCGAGGTAGCCGGCGGCGGCCACCACCAGGCGCTCGTACGCGGCCACACCGTCCGCCAACTGTCCGGTGAGCGCCTGATGGGCTTCGGCCAGCGGGGGCCGGGCGTCGGCCGGGGCGAGACGTACCGCGCGTTCCACGCTGGCGACGCGGCTGGCCAGCTCGCGCAGGGACCGCTCGGCCTCGGCCGCCTCCGCCACCGCCGGCTCGGCCAGCCCGGTCAGCCGGACGGACATGCCGGCCATGGTCGCGGCGGCCCGGTCCAAGCGCTCCCAGGGCCCGGCGGCGGTGGTGCCACGCAGCGCGCTGCGGGAGCGGGCCCGGCGTACCTCGTTGACCACGCCGGCACCGGCGGGCAGGCGTTCCACGGCGGCGACCAGACGCGCCCGCGAACGGGCGGCGGCCTGGGCCGGATCGAGGGCGGGCGGAGCCGGCTGGGCGGCCAGGGTGCGCAGGTCGCTCCAGCGCCAAGCGGCCAGCGCCGTGGCCGCGCCCGCGGCGGCAGCCCAGGCCGCGTCACCCAGCCCGATCCCGGCGTACGGGGTCAGGATGGCCGTCGCGCCGCCGAGCCCACCGGCCAGCACACTCCACCGCCGGGCGGAGCGGCGTAGCTTGCCCAGCCGGCGGAAGTACCGGGTGCGCTCGTCTGCCACGTCGCCTCCTCGCTTCCCCGGCTCAGCCGGCGGCGGTGCTGTCGCCGGTGCCGCGTTCGCGGCTCATGTTGGCCCGGATCTCGTCGAGCCGCGCGACCGCCGGGTCGTTCGTCGCCACCGGCTGACCGCCGACGGCACCGCGTTCAGTGCCGGCGCCGAGCTGCTCACCGGCCATGCTGGCCCGGATCTGGTCCAGCCGGGCCGAGCCCGCGGTGTCCAGGGTCGCCTTCTGGATCTCCAGCATCCGGCCCTCGGTCGAGTTACCGGCCAGCTCGGCGCGGCCCATGGCGTTGGCGTAGCGGCGCTCGATGCGGTCACGGACCTCGTCCAGGCTGGGGGTGCTGCCCGGAGCGGTGAGCGCGGACATGGACTCCAGCGAGGCGGCCACACTCTCCTGCATCTTGGCCTGCTCAAGCTGGCTGAGCAGCTTCGCCCGCTCGGCCAGCTTCTGCTGGAGGATCATCGAGTTGTTCTCGACCGCCCGGCGGGCCTGCCCGGCGGCGGCCAGCGCCTGGTCGTGCAGGGTCTTGAGATCCTCCACCGACTGCTCGGCGGAGACGAGCTGGGTGGCGAGGGTCTGCGCGGACTGCTCGTAGCGGCCGGCCTCGGCCTCGTCTCCCTTGGCCCGGGCCTGGTCGGCCAGGACCAACGCCTGCCGGGCGTTGGACTGCAACCGCTCGACGTCGGACATCTGCCGGGAGAGCTTCATCTCCAGCTGGCGCTGGTTGCCGATCACCGCGGCGGCCTGCTGGACGAGCGACTGGTGCTGCCGGTGCGCCTCGTCGATGGCCTGCTGGAGCTGCACCTTGGGATCGGCGTGCTCGTCGATGCGGGCGCCGAAGAGCGCCATCAGGTACTTCCAACCCTTGACGAACGGGTTCGCCATCTCCGCGGTATCCCCTCAGTAGCGTCGCTGCGCCTGCCCCACGCCCGGGACGTGCACGATCAACCCTACGCGGCGAGCACCACCCCGGCCATCGACCGCAGGTTCAGGCGGCGCAGACCACGTCCCGGTCGGAGCGGTCGGCGGAGCGGACCCGGGTGCTGCGCAGGGTCGCCTTCAGCGGGGAATCCTGGCGCACGGAGACCGCGACGCTGCCGTCCGAGCTGACCTGGCGTACGCCCCGACCGGTGGCTCGGGCCACCGGCGCGGCGGCTACCGGCGTCGCCTCGGCCGGCTCGTCCTGCACCGGCACGAGCACGCCCGGCATCTGCTCGGCGAGCGCCACCGTGTCGCTGACCTCGCGGAGCAGCTCGGACAGGCGGGCACCCAGCGCGTCACAGATCGCGGCGAGCAGTTCGCTGGAGGGCTCTTTCTGACCGCGTTCGATCTCGGACAGGTACCCCAGGCTGACGTTGGCGGCGGAGGACACCTCCCGCAGCGTGCGGTGCTGCCCCTGCCGGCGCGCCCGCAGTGCATCACCGATCACCCGGCGTAGCAGGACCATCGCACCTCCCCTGAGGGACACAGTTCGTCCGGCCGTCCGAGCCGGCGGCTGCACCGGCCCGTTCGTCGGAGCCTTCCCGCAACCGTACCCGCTACGCGCCGCCGCGACATCCCACCCCGCCCCGCTACCTCACCCGCCGGGCTTCCAAAGCCACACCGACCTCCGCAGGGTGACGGTTCGACTACCGCCCTTCGGCGTGTCGGGCGGCGGCCGGTGGCGAGGCCGGCGCGGGCGGTCCAGGCCGCCGGGGCCGGGCGGCCCGGTGCCAGCCAGTCAACGCCGGGCCGCGTCGACACCATCCGGGACCTGGATGTGCTCGGCGAGCAGCCGGAGCGCCTCGGTCACCGCGCCCGCCCGGATGTGGTCACGCCCGCCGTCGAGATCGAGCTTCCGCACGTCGGTGCCGTCCGGACCGGCCACGGCGACGTAGACCAGCCCGACCGGTTTGCCGTCCTGCGGCTCCGGACCGGCCACCCCGGTGGTGGCCAGCCCCCAGTCGGCACCGCAGCGTTCCCGCCCGCCCTCGGCGAGCGCCGCGGCCACGTCAGGATCGACCGGACCGCGCTCGGCCAGCAACGGTGCCGGTACGCCGGCCAACCGCTCCTTCAACTCGGTGGCGTAGACCACCAGGCCGCCCCGGTAGGCGACGCTGGCCCCCGCGATCTCGACGAGCGTGGCGGCCAGCAGGCCGCCGGTGAGCGACTCGACGGTGGCGACGGTCTGCTGCCGTTCCGCAAGCCGGTGCACCACACTGGCCGCCGCACTGCCCATCGATCCTTCGGCTTCTCTCATGCCCATTTGTCGCATCCTTCCCGACCGGGCGGGGGTCTACGCGTCGAAGCGCCGATCAGTTGGCGGTTCGGCGCAGCCGCGCCGCCTGGGCGAGGTAGTCGAAGCCGGTGAGCACGGTGACCGCGACCGCCGCGGCCATGATCCACGGACCGATCCCGGCCAGGGCGGCCGGCATCGGCCACAGGTACCAGGCGATGGCGAGGATCTGGAGCCCGGTCTTGACCTTGCCGCCCCGGCTCGCGGCGATCACGCCGCGTCGGATCACCCAGAACCGCAGCGCGGTGATGCCCAGTTCCCGGGCGAGGATGACAGCGGTCACCCACCAGGGCAGCCGGTCGTAGACCGACAACAGCAGCAGGGCGGCGCCGGTCAGCGCCTTGTCAGCGATCGGGTCGGCCACCTTGCCGAAGGCCGTCACGAGCCCGAACCGGCGGGCGATCCAGCCATCGACGAAATCCGTCAGGGAGGCCACCGCGAAGATCAGCGAGGCGACGATCTGCCAGCCGGCATGAGTCATGCCCGAGACGACGACGAACGCGGCGAAGAAGGGCACCAGCACCAGCCGCAGCCCGGTCAGGGCGTTGGCCGCGTTGAGCACCGGCACCCGGGCCACCACCGGCAGCGGGGTGGACTCCGTCGCCCCGGTCATCGGCCCACCGTCGGGCACCACACCTCGTCGCTCCCCCGCCTCGTCCCGACCCGCCGTCACCGTGCCGCGCCGGGCGCCGCCGAGATCATCTCATCCGGCACCGCGATCAGGTCGACGCCCTCGGTGCCGGTCACAGTGGCCCGCACCAGGTCACCAGGGCGCAACGCGGCCAGGTCGACCCCGCCGCCGACCGGCGCGACAAGCGTGGTCGAGCCGTCCACCTCCGGTGCCTGGTGCGCGGCCCGTCCCTCGACGATCGCACCGTCGACCGAGTCGACGAGCACCTCCACCGTCGCGCCGAGACGCTCCTCGGCGCGCTGCGAGCACAGCTCGTCGGCGAGCGCGCTGAGCTTGTCGTACCGGCGCTTGACGGTGGCGGCGGAGACCTTGCCGGACAGCCCGGCGGCCTCGGTGCCGTCCTCGTCGCTGTAGTCGAAGACGCCTATCGCGTCGAGTCGGGCCTCGGTGAGGAAGCGGACCAGCTCGTCGACGTCAGCGCGGGTCTCGCCGGGGAACCCGACGATGAAGTTGCTCCGCGCGCCCGCCTCCGGGGCCAGCGCCCGGGCGCCGGCCAGCAGCTCCAGGAACCGGTCGGTGGAGCCGAATCGGCGCATCCGGCGCAGCACCGGCTCGCTGGAGTGCTGGAACGACAGGTCGAAGTAGGGTGCCACGCCTGGCGTGGTGGCGATCGCCTCGACCAGGCCGGGTCGGGTCTCGGCCGGCTGGAGGTAGCTGACCCGGACCCGGACGATGCCGTCGATCACCGCGAGCTGCGGCAGCAGTTTCTCCAGTGCGCGAGGGTCGCCCAGGTCCTTGCCGTACGAGGTGGAGTTCTCGCTGACCAGGACCAGCTCCCGGACGCCGCTCTTGGCCAGCCACTCGGCCTCGGCGAGCAGTTCGTCGGGGGTACGCGAGACGAAGGCGCCACGGAAGGCGGGGATGGCGCAGAAGGCGCAGCGCCGATCACAGCCGCTGGCCAGCTTGAGCGAGGCGACCGGGCCGGTGTCCAGCCGACGGCGCAGCACCGTGCGCAGGTGCGCGGGGGTGTGCTCGTCGACCTCGGCGGCGCTGCCGTGCCCCGGCAGCGACACCGTGCTGTCCCGGCGGGCCACCGGGGTCAGCGGCAGCAGTTGCCGCCGGTCCCGAGGGGTGTGCGCGCTGACCTCACGGCCGGCGACGACCGCGTCCAGCCGGGCGGAGATCTCCGGGTAGTCGTCGAAGCTGAGCACCGCCTGGGCCTCGGGGAGGCTGTCGGCCAGCTCCCGGCCGTACCGCTCGGCCATGCAGCCGGCGGCGACCACCTTCGCGCCGGTGTCGGCGGCGGCCAGCAGCGTCTGGATGGAGTCCTGCTTGGCCTTCTCCACGAAGCCGCAGGTGTTGACCACCACGATGTCGGCGCCCTCGCCGTCCGTTGTCACCTGCCAGCCGTCGGCGTGCAGGCGGGCGGCCAGTTCCTCCGAGTCGACCTCGTTGCGGGCACAGCCGAGGGTCAGCAGGGCGACCCGACGGCCGTGGTCGGGCGACTCCGCCGGGGACGCCGGGCCGGAGTGGTCGTAAGGGGAGGTGGCAGACACCATCCGAGGGTACCGGGCCGCCGCGTCCGATCCAGCGGGCGGCCGTCAGCCGGGCGCGGTCGCCGTGAGCACCCGGACCAGACGGTCGAGCAGGAACACCTCGGTGCCGGCGAGACCCACCGAGCAGAAGACCGAGATCTGGTCCGCGCCGGTGCGGCCCGCTGCCGCACCGGCCAGCACCGCGCCAAGATCACCAAGCCGGGCGGCGTACGGCGCTTCGGCGGCGAGCATCGGCGGGACGTACGACCGCGCCTGGGCCGGTGAGTCGCTGACCAGCACGGCGGCGCGGTCCAGCAGGTCGGTGGCGAACTCCGCACGGTCGCGCTGCTTGAACCCGACCGCGTTGACGTGGCAGCCCGGGGCCAGGTCGGCGGCGGAGAGCACAGGTGCCGGGCTGGTGGTGGCCAGCACCACCATGTCCCGGTCGCACACCGCCGCCTGGGCGGTCGGCACCGCGCGGGCCGAGATGCCGAGTTCGGCGCGAACCCTGGCGGCGAAGGTCTCCCGCCGCGCCGTCGATCGGCTGTGCACCGTCACCTCACGCAGCGGCCGCACCGCGGCGACGGCCCACACCTGGGCCCAGGCCATCCGGCCGGACCCGATCACACCGAGCGTGGCCGCGTCCGACCGGGCCAGCACGTCCACCGCCACCCCACCCAACCCGCCGGTACGCCGGGAGCCCAGTTCCTCGCCCACCGCTACCGCCCGGACCGCGCCGGTGCGCCCGTCGTGCAGCACCACCACCTGTTCGGTGCCGGGATGCCCGAAGGTGTCGTACGACCGGTAGCCGTACCACTGTCCGACCAGGTGTCCGGCGGTGAGCACCATCCGCCCACCCCCCAGCGACGCGGCGGTGCGGGGCGGAGCCACCAGCTGGCCGTCGTGACCGGCCAGCAGGGCCGCACGCATCGCGTCCACTGTGGTCGGAGCGTCCAAGGCGGCGGCGACCTCCGCGTCGGAGATGAGCACGGTCATGCCTCCATCGTGCAAGGTGAAGCAAGCTTGAGGTCCACTCGGGTGATCCGCGTCACGACTACTGTCCGCCAGCCGGTGCTACGGTCGGTCGCGACGGCCCGGCGTGGCCGTCCCGGACGAGTCGTGGGCGTACCCGGTCAGGCCAAGACGCCCCGTGAAACGGAATCGACTCCGCCCGGCACCCGGTGGCCGGGCGACGGCGAAGAGGTGACTCGATGGCCTGGATCGTGCTGGTGATCTCCGGACTGCTGGAGACGGCGTGGGCGGTGGCCCTGGACCGCAGCGCCGGCTTCACCCGACTGGTTCCCTCAGTGGTGTTCGGGATCACGATCGTGCTGAGCATGCTCGGCCTGGCGTACGCGCTGCGGGAGATCCCGGTCGGCACCGGATACGCGGTCTGGGTCGGCATCGGCGCGGTCGGCACCGCCCTGGTGGGCATGGTGGCGCTCGGCGAGCCGGCCAACCTGGCCCGGATCCTCAGCCTACTGCTGGTGGTCGCCGGAGTGGTCGGGCTGAAGCTCTTCCACTGACGCTCCGGTCGGCCCCGGATCCGATGATGCTGTTTGGACAGCGACCCCGGCGGGGTACTCCGCAGATCAACCGAAGAGCTGACATCCGGAGGAGATCATGGCCAACCCGTACGCCGGCAGCCGCCCGCGCACCAACGCCGCTCGCATCTGCACGATCCTCGGCTTCGTCTTCGCCGTCGTCGCCCTCTTCCTGTCCCCGCTGCTGTTCGGCCTGCTCGCCGTGGGGCTCGGCGTCGCCGGCGCGGTGCAGGGCGACAAGCCGCTCGGCTGGTACGCCGCCGGGGCGGGCGTGGCCGCGATCCTGCTCAACCTGGTGCTCGCCGCCGCGCTCACCTGAGTGCCCGACGAGTCACCACCACAGCCGCAAGGGCCCGCCGGTTACCCGGCGGGCCCTTCGCTGTCCGTACGGCCCGTTGCCGGACCACCGTCGGGCTGGCGGAGGCGTCGCGCGTGTCACTCCTCGGCGCCGTGCAGGCCGGCCAGGACCTCTTCCAGTTCGTCCGGCTTGACCAGCACGTCGCGGGCCTTGGAGCCCTCGGAGGGGCCGACCACGCCCCGGGTCTCCATCAGGTCCATCAGGCGGCCCGCCTTGGCGAAGCCGACCCGCAGCTTGCGCTGGAGCATCGAGGTCGAGCCGAACTGCGAGGTGACCACCAGCTCGATCGCCTGCACCAGCAGGTCCAGGTCGTCGCCGATGTCCTCGTCGATCTTCTTCTTGCCGTCCTGGGCGGGAGTCAGCACGTCCGGACGGAACTCCGGCTCGCGCTGGTCCTTGCAGAACTTGACCACGTCGGTGATCTCGCGCTCGGTGACCCAGGCACCCTGGATGCGGATCGGTTTCGACGCGCCCATCGGCAGGAACAGCCCGTCGCCGCGACCGAGCAGCTTCTCCGCGCCGGGCTGGTCCAGGATGACCCGCGAGTCGGCAAGCGAGGAGGTGGCGAAGGCCAGCCGGGACGGCACGTTGGCCTTGATCAGCCCGGTCACCACGTCCACGCTCGGCCGCTGGGTGGCCAGCACCAGGTGGATGCCGGCGGCCCGGGCGAGCTGGGTGATCCGGACGACAGAGTCCTCCACGTCCCGGGGCGCGACCATCATCAGGTCGGCCAGCTCGTCCACGATCACCAGCAGGTACGGGTACGGCCGGATCTCCCGCTCGCTGCCCGGCGGTGCCTTGATCTCCCCGTTGCGTACCTTGCGGTTGAAGTCGTCGATGTGGCGGACCCCGTTCGCGGCGAGGTCGTCGTAGCGCATGTCCATCTCGCGGACGACCCACTCCAGCGAGTCGGCCGCCTTCTTGGCGTTCGTCACGATCGGGGTGACCAGGTGCGGGATCCCCTCGTAGCCGGTCATCTCGACCCGCTTCGGGTCGATCAGCAGCAGCCGCACCTCGTCCGGCGTCGCCCGGGTCAGCACCGACACCAGCAGAGTATTCAAGCAGCTCGATTTCCCGGCACCGGTGGCGCCGGCAATGAGAATGTGGGGCATCTTCGCGAGGTTGGCGACCACGTAGCCGCCCTCGATGTCCTTGCCGAGCGCCACCACCATCGGATGGTGGTCGCTGGTGGCCGCGCGCGAGCGCAGCACGTCGCCGAGGGCCACGTTCTCCGGGTCGGTGTTCGGGATCTCCACACCGACCGCGCTCTTGCCCGGGATCGGGCTGAGGATGCGGACGTCCGCTGACTTCACCGCGTACGCGATGTTGCGGGAGAGCTGGGTGATCCGCTCGACCTTCACCCCGTGACCCAGCTCGACCTCGTACCGGGTGACGGTGGGGCCCCGGGTGAAGCCGGTGACGTCGGCGTCCACGCCGAACTGCTCGAAGACCCCACGCAGCGCGGCGATCACCTCGTCGTTGGCCTTGCTGCGGGTCTTCGGCGCGGCACCGCTGCCGAGCATGTTCGCCGGTGGCAGGGTGTAGTCGCCGGCCAGCCCGGTCAGCGCGAGCTGCTCGGCCCGGGTCGGCGCGGGCGAATGCTCCGGCGGATCGGCCGGCTTGCGGCTCGCCGGCACCCGCGACGGTGCCTTGCGCGGCAGAACCATGGTCTCCTGGAGATCCGCGCCGTCCACGTCGTCGAACTCGTCCGGATCGACAGGCGGCGGCACGCGCTTGGCTGGCCGGCGTCGGGGTGGAGCGGCCGGCTCCGGCTCCGGCTCGGTCTGGCCGAGCACGCTGCCGGCGAGCAGACCGAGCCGCTCGGGGATCTTGTTGATCGGAGTCGCCGTGACCACCAGCAGTCCGAACACGAGCAGCAGGATCAGCAGCGGCACCGCGACCCAGGCGGTGACCGCCCGCTCCAGCAGACTGCCGACAGCCGCGCCGATCAGGCCACCGGCGAAGTCCCGCTCGCCAGGGTCGGCCGGATGCTGGCCGATGTGCAGCATGGCGGCGGTGGCGACGAGCATGGAGCCCCAACCGATGAGGCCCCGGCCGCGGTGCTCGGGGTCACCGGGCTGTTGCATGAACCGCCAGGCCCCGATGCCGAGCAGGACCGGCACCACGATGGAGATCGCCCCGAGGAAGAGCCGGACCGTGTCGGCCAGCCGGGTGCCCACCGGTCCGGCCGCCGAGAACCAGATCGCCCCGCCGCTGAGCAGGGCGAGGCCGATGAGCAGCAGTCCGGCGCCGTCCCGGCGATGCTCGGGGTCGAGATCACGGCCGGAGGCGGTCCGCACCGCCCACCCCACCGCGTGGGCCAGCCCCATCCACAGTGCCCGGATCGCCCGACCGACGTACGCGGCGGGGCCGGGTCCCTGCGTCGCGGTGCGGCGTCGCGCCGGCGCGCGGGTCTTCTTGGCGGGCTGGCGGGCACGACTGTTCGTGTTACCGCGCGGCGACGCGCCGCGTCGCCGGCTCGCCTGAGAGGTACGGCCCGCCATAGCATCACCGTAACGGCGGCTCCCGCGTTACGCCGGTCTTCCTGGTGACCTCCGCGTGTCGCAGCGCGGTCCCCGCCACCTGTCGTGATATCTGCCTGGCGAAGGAGTGCCCGATGGCGTCGCCGGAGTTCGAGGACGATCCGGACGGTCCACTGGCCGGGCATCCGTCGACACTGCGGCCGTTGACACACGACCTGCTGGTGGCGGTGCTGGCTGGCCGGGGCCACCCGGTGACCACCGACATGGGCGGTGACCTGGTCGGCCGTTGGGCCGGCGGCCACATCTGGTTCCTGCGCGCCGGCACCGCCGGGGAGCTGCTCCAGGTGCGTACGGTCGCCGCGGACACCTTCCCGGTCGACCTCGTGCCGGTGCTGCACGAGTTCTGCAACACCTGGAACCGGGACCGGCTCTGGCCCAAGGCGTTCGTGCACGTCGACGACGCGGGGCAGGCTCGCGTCTGCGGTGAGGTCATCACCGATCTGGAACGCGGGGTGACCCCGCACCAGCTGGACCGGCTGCTCGACCGGGGCATCTCGACCGGCTGCCGGCTGGCCGCCGAGGTGGGCCGGCTCGCGGGGACCCGCTCGTGACCAGGTGGATCTCCGGTGGCCGGCGGCGCCCTCGGGCGGCGACGGTCGGGGGTGGACGTCGGGAACCGGGATTGGCCGACGCACTTGCCGACGCCCGGGACCTGCCCGACGGCGAGGCACGCGTCGGCGAGCTGGAACGCCTCGCCGCCCTCGCCGAGGCCACCGGTGACCTGCGGTCCGCCCTGGCCGCCTGGTCCGAGCTGATCGAGACACACCTGCGCGGCGGCGAGCGTTGGCGGCTCTTCGAGCCGGTGTGCCGCTGTCTCGACGCGGCCGAGCGGGCCGAGCGGGCCGAGCGGGCCGTGCCCCGCCCGGTGCAGCGGTCGGCCGGGCGGGCCGACGGATGGCCGGACGGTCTCGACGACGAGACGCTGCGCCGCTACCGGCGGTACGCCGTCGAGGCGCTGCTCGGCTCCCCGCGCATCGGCCTCGACCAGGCGCGGGCCCTGCTGGCCGGGCTCGGCGGGCAGGCCGGCGACGACGACGCGCTCGTCGCTGCGCTGCACTGCCGCATCGCCGACCACGTCGGCGACGAACCCGCCGCCCGACGCTGGCTGCACCGGTGGCAGGCCGCCATCGGCGACCCGGCCGCCGGCTGCCCGGACTGTCTGCCGCTGCGGCAGGCCGAACTGCTGGCCGGCTGGGGAGACCAGGCCGAGGCGCTGGCCATCGTGGAGTCTGTGCGCGACGCCCCGGCCGGCTGCACCGCCCAGCCCGAGGCCGCCCTGACCGGGGCGCTCCTGTCCTGGCTGCGCGCAGGGCAGGCCCAGCGGGCCGCCGAGGCGCACGTGCGGGCGTACCGCCGGCACCGGGTGACGCCGGAGGGCTTCGGGTACCTCGCCACGCACCTGCGTTTCTGCGCGCTCGGCGGGCACCTCGACCGGGGGTTGGAGATCCTCGCCGAGCAACTGCCGCGGCTGGACCAGCCGCACGACGACCTGTCCGTGATGGAGTTCACCGCGGCGGGGGCGTTGGTCTGCGCGCTGGCCGCGCCGCAGCGGGGTGACCGGCCGGTGCGCCGGCCGGCCTACCGGGGGCGGCCCGCCGCCGAGATCACGGTGGCCGCGCTCGGCAGCGAACTGCTCGGCCTCGCCACCGGGCTCGCCGGCAGCTTCGACGCCCGCAACGGCACCGGGCACCAGTCCGCTCGGATCGCCTCCTGGCTGGCCGAACGTCCGCTCGGCCAGCCGGTGCCGCTGCCCGACGACGAGACCGACGACGAGACCGACGACGACTTGGACGAGACCGACGAGCCGGCGGACGGCGATGGACCGGACGGCGATGGACCGGACCGCGATGGACCGGACAGCGGGCCGACGGCGGAGGAACTGGGGGCGTTGACCGTACGGATGATCATGGCCGCGCTGGACCAGCTCGGTGACGGGTACGCCGTCGACGCCGCCGGCACCGTGCAGGGGCGGTGCGGTGCCGCGATGATCCAGTTCCGGCGGGCCGGTGAACGCGGCGAGGTGTTGCACAGCCTGGTCGTGGCCGATCGTCGGCTGCCGGCGCGACGGCGGGCCGAGGCGTACGCCTTCTGCAACGGATGGAACCGCGACCGGCTGCTACCCAAGGCGTACGTGCGGGATCCGGGCGACGGTGAACTGACACTTGTCGGCGAGGTGACCACCGACCTGGCGTACGGGGTCGCCCCGGCCCAGGTCACCGTGCTGGTGGAGGCGGCGGTACGCACCGGCGTCGCGTACGCGGAGGCGGTCGCCGCCCTGCCCTGATGCCCGCGCCGCAGCACCGACGCCCACACCCACCGGACCCCTCGCGCCGCAGCACGGCCACTGCGGGCCCGGCCGTACGGAGATCCGCGCGGCCGGGCCCGCAGGGTCAGCGCCGGCCGCCCAGCGCCTGGAAATTCTGCGTGGTGAGCAGGGTCAGGTTGTTGCGCTGGAGGATCTCGTTGACCGGCTGGTAGAACGTGGTGCCGCCGACCCGGCAGTCACCCGAGCCGCCGGAGGTGACGCCCTGCGCCTGGTTACCCGAGATCCACGAACCGCCGGAGTCGCCGGGCTCAGCGCAGACGTTGGTCCGGACCAGCCCGCTGACCAACCCCTCCGGGTAGCGCACAGTGGCGTTGCGGGCCTGCACGGTGCCGCAGCTCACCCCGGTGGTGGAGCCGGAACGGCAGATCGACGAGCCGGTCGGCACCTCCTGCGAACCCGCCACCCGGGCGACGCCGCCCTGGAAGTCGGTCACCTCGGGCAGCACCGTGTTGTTGCCGCTGATCTGGACGAAGGCCCAGTCGTCGCCGGGGAAGGAAGAAGCGCGGAAGGCACCCAACGGCGACCCGTCGAAGTTGCGCACCGGGTCACCGACCTGTCCGCAGTGCCCGGCGGTGACGAAGCCGCCGACCACCGCGAAACCGACCGAACAGCGCCCGGGACCGTTCAGGAACGCCTCGCCGCCCCGCAGGTCGACGAAGAGGCGGGGCTGCTCCTCGGTGGCCATCCGGACCGCCTGGCGGGGCACGCCGGCGCGGTCCACGAAGCGCCAGCCGGCTTCCTCGGCACCCGGCTGGGCGAGCACCACGACGCTGTTCGAGGCGACATCGACGTACCAACCGGAGACCTGCCGGGCCGCATCGGCCGTACGGTCCATCCGGGTCTTGAGCGTGTCGAGCTGCCCGACGCCGCGCTCGACCACCTTGGGCACCGCCCCGGTGGCCTGCACCCGCCGAGCCTGGGCCGGGTCGGCTACCGCGACGTTGAGCTGGCTGCCGTCGGCGCTGAGCCAGCTGCCGGCGTAGTCCGCGCCGAGTTCCGTCCGGAGCTGGTCGACCACGCCGGTGGCCCAGCGTTCGGTCTTGAGTCGATCGGCCACCTGCGCCTGGGTCAGCCGCAGGTCACGGCGCATCGCCGCGACCACCTCCGGGTCGGCACCCTCCACCGCCTGGCTGGTCGGCGCGGTGCTCGGCGCGCCACCGTCGCCGGCGAACGACGGCAGGGTCACCGCTGCCGCCGCGCCCACCGCCGCCACCACGACACCGATGGCTGTCAATCGTCTGCGGTCCATCCGCCATGCTCCTCCCGGCCGGCGTGGGTACGCCTGCCGGACCGGAGTACGGGCAAAAGGTCCGAACGGTTGAACAAACCGGCTATCGAATTGGGTCAGTGAACGCCGATGGGCCGCCACGCGGCGAGCGGGCGGCCCATCGGTCTCGCGGAGCTCAGACCTCGACGACCGTGGGGACGATCATCGGACGTCGCCGGTAGGCGTCGTTGACCCAGCGACCCACGGTCCGCCGGACGATCTGCTGGAGCTGGTGCGGGTCGGTGATCCCGTCCGTGGCGGCCCGGTTCAGCGCCTCGGTCACCAACGGGATCACCGCGTTGAACGCCTCCGAGTCCTCGGAGAAACCCTTGGCGGAGACCGTCGGACCGGCGACCACCTTGCCGGTGACCGAGTCGACCACCACTGTCGCGGCGATGAACCCACCGTCGCCGAGGATGCGTCGCTCGGTGAGCAGCGACTCGCTGACGTCGCCGACGGCGAGTCCGTCGACGTAGACGTACCGGCTCTTGACGTGCCCGACCAGACTGGCCCGCCCCTCCACCAGGTCGACCACGTCGCCGTCCTCGCAGAGCACCACCCGGTCGGGCGCCACGCCGGACTCGATGCCGAGCCGGGCGTGCGCCCGCAGGTGCCGCCACTCGCCGTGCACCGGCATCAGGTTGCTGGGGCGTACGACGTTGAGCAGGTAGAGCAGCTCGCCGGCGGGGGCGTGGCCGGAGACGTGCACCTTCGCCACGTCCTTGTGCACCACCACCGCGCCGGCCCGGGCCAGCCGGTTGATCACCCGGTAGACCGAGGTCTCGTTGCCCGGCACCAGCGAGGAGGCCAGCACCACGGTGTCGCCGGGGGCGATGGTGATGTGCCGGTGGTCGCCGCTGGCCATCCGGCCCAGGGCGCTCATCGGCTCACCCTGCGAGCCGGTGGACATCAGCACGATCTGCTCGGGCGGCATCGACGTCGCCTCGTCCAGTCCGACGACCAGGCCGGCCGGGATGTTCAGCAGGCCCAGGTCCCGGGCGATGCCCATGTTGCGGACCATGGACCGACCGATCAGGGCGACCTTGCGGCCATGCTCCAGGGCCGAGTCGAAGACCTGCTGCACCCGGTGCACGTGCGAGGCGAACGAGGCGACGATGATCCGGCCCCGCGCCTTGGCGAAGATCGAGTCGAGGACCGGGCCGATCTCCTTCTCCGGCGTGACGAAGCCGGGGATCTCCGCGTTGGTGGAGTCCGACAGCAGCAGGTCCACGCCCTCGGCACCGAGGCGGGCGAACCCGGCCAGGTCGGTGATCCGGCCGTCCAGCGGCAGCTGGTCCATCTTGAAGTCGCCGGTGTGCAGCACCAACCCGGCCGGGGTGCGGATGGCCACCGCGAGCGCGTCCGGGATCGAGTGGTTGACGGCGAAGAACTCGCACTCGAACGGGCCGAGCCGCTCCCGGCCGCCCTCCCGCACCGTCAACGTGTACGGCTGGATCCGCCGCTCGGCCAGCTTCGCCTCCACCAGCGCGAGGGTGAACTGCGAACCGACGAGCGGGATGTCCGGCTTGTGGGCGAGCAGGTAGGGCACGGCACCGATGTGGTCCTCGTGGCCGTGGGTCAGCACGATCGCCTGGATGTCGCCGAGCCGGTCCAGGATCGGACCGAAGTCGGGCAGGATCAGGTCGACGCCGGGCTGCTCCACGTCCGGGAAGAGCACGCCGCAGTCGACGACCAGGAGCTTCCCGTCGTACTCGAAGACGGTCATGTTCCGACCGATGGCGCCGAGCCCGCCGAGCGGGATGATCCGAAGCCCGCCCTCCGGCAACGGCGGTGGAAGTGGAGCCTCCTCGTTGTGCGCCGCGGTCACGCTTTCACCTCATTCTGTGACGCCGTCACCCGGCGTCGCTCGTGTCGTTTGATCATTCGGGAAGTGGCAGGCCCGCTGCGGCGCAGTCGGCGCGCAGCTGGGCCAGTTGGTCCTCGGTGGCGTCCACCAGCGGCGACCGGACCGGACCGGCCGGCAGGCCGCAGGCGGCCAGGCCAGCCTTGACCAGAATCGTGCCTTGCGTACGGAAGATCCCGGTGAACAGCGGCAGCAGCCTGCGGTGCAGGGCCAGCGCGGTCGCCGTGTCACCGGCGTCGTACGCCTCGATCATCCGCTTGGTGTCCGTGCCGGTGAAGTGGGTCGAGGTGCCGACCACCCCGACCGCGCCGACGGCCAGCGCGGGCAGGGTGAGCGAGTCCTCGCCGCTGTAGTACGCGAGATCACTGCGGCTGGTCACCCAACTGGTGGCGGTCAGGTCACTCTTGGCGTCCTTCACCGCGACGATGCGACCGTGTTCGGCGAGGCGCACCAGCGTCTCGGTCTCGATCGGCACGCCGGAGCGGTGCGGGATGTCGTAGAGCATCACCGGCAGGCCGGTGGCGTCGGCCACGGCGGTGAAGTGCCGCAGCAGTCCCGCCTGCGGCGGCTTGTTGTAGTACGGGGTGACCACCAGCAGCCCGTGTGCGCCAGCCTTCTCCGCCGTGGCCGCCAGCTCGATGGTGTGCCGGGTGTCGTTGGTGCCGACGCCGGCCACCACCCGGGCCCGGTCGCCGACCGCCTCCACCACGGCCCGGATCAGGCGTTCCTTCTCTGCGTCGGTGGTGGTCGGGGACTCACCGGTGGTGCCGTTGACCACCAGCGCGTCGTTGCCCTGCTCGGCGACGAGGTGGTCTGCCAGCCGCGCGGCCCCGTCGAGGTCGAGCTCGCCGTCGGCGGTGAGCGGGGTCACCATGGCCGTGAGCACCCGGCCGAAGGGGCGGGACGCGGCCCGGACCGGGGCGTCAAGGTGGTCGTGCGTCATGAGGACAACCTAGCGGACTGTCGGCGGAGGCCCGCCGGGGAAGGGCTCAGGACCCAGCGGCGTACGGGCTCGCCGCGATCTCGGTGCCGTCCGGCAGAGTCGAGATCGTGAAATCGGCGAAGACGTTCGGTGCCACCCGCTGCAACTGCCGCAGGCACTCCACCGCCAGCTCACGGATCTCCACATCAGCGTGCTCGGTGGCCCGCATCGCGATGAAGTGCCGCCAGGCCCGGTAGTTGCCGGTCACCACGATGCGGGTCTCGGTCGCGTTCGGCAGCACCGCACGGGCCGCCTGACGGGCCTGCTTACGCCGCAGCGTCGGGTTGGGCTCGTCGGCGAAGCGCCGTTCCAGACCCTCCAGCAGCTCGGTGTACGCCCGTACGCTCGCCTCGGCTGCCTCGACGAACCGCTTGTGCAGCTCCGGATCCTCGGCGATGACCCGCGGCTCGACCATCGCCGCGTCCCGCTCGGGCACGTAACGCTGGGACAACTGGGAGTACGAAAAGTGCCGGTGCCGGATCAGCTCGTGGGTGAACGAGCGCGACACGCCTGTGAAGTAGAAAGTCACCGACCCGTGCTCCAGCACGGAGAGGTGCCCGACCTCCAGGATGTGCGCCAGGTAGCCCGCGTTCGTCGCGGTCGCCGGGTTCGGCTTCTTCCAGCTCTGGTAGCAGGCCCGCCCCGCGAACTCGGCGAGCGCCTGTCCCCCCTCGGCGTCCGTCGACCAGGCCACGTCCTCCGGCGGGTCGAACTGGGTCCAAGCGATCAACTTGACCTGGGGCTGCACCATCTCCGGCATGCCGCGACTCTAACC
>NZ_POTX01000131.1 GCF_003236305.1 Micromonospora endophytica
GTGGTGGGTTCGTCGCCGGATCCTGGGGGGCGAGGTGGTTCGGTCATGGAGGTCACGGTAGGTGGCGGCGGCAACGGCGCACCATAGCGACACCGGCGGCTTCACCTCGCCGATCGGTCCACCGACCCCGGTGGAGCCTTGATCATCGCGTCGGCGGGGGCCTCGACGTAGACTGGCACTCGCTACAGTCGAGTGCCAGAGTATTCCGCTGCGGCCGTGGCACTCCGGACCGGGTAGCGACAGGAGGTGGGAAAGATGGGTCTCGACGACCGCAAGCTCGCCGTGCTCCGGGCGATCGTCGAGGACTACGTCGCCACCCAGGAGCCGGTCGGCAGCAAGGCGCTTGTCGAGCGGCACCAGTTGGGTGTCTCCCCGGCCACCGTCCGCAACGACATGGCCGTGCTGGAGGAGGAAGGTTTCATCAGGCAGCCGCACACCAGCGCCGGCCGGGTGCCCACCGACCGCGGCTACCGCCTCTTCGTCGACCGGCTCAGCCGGGTCAAGCCGCTCAGCCCGGCCGAGCGCCGGGCGATCGAGCGCTTCCTGGCCGGCGCGGTCGACCTCGACGACGTGGTGCACCGCACCGTCCGGCTGCTCGCCCAGCTGACCCGCCAGGTGGCAGTGGTGCAGTACCCGAGCCTGGCCCGCTCCCGCGTACGGCACCTCGAACTGGTGCCGATCTCCACCACCCGGCTGATGCTGGTGATGATCGCCGACACCGGCCGGGTCGAGCAGCGGTTGGTCGAGATGCCGGCCCCGATCCTCGCCGACGATGTGCTCGACCTGCGCCGGCTGGCCAACGAGAAGCTGGTCGGCGTCCGACTGTCGGAAACCCCGCCACTGGTGCAGTCCCTCATCGAGGAGTGCACGCCGGAGCTACGCCCGGCCATGACGACGCTCTCCACCGTGCTGCTCGAGACACTTGTCGAGCGGCACGAGGAACGGATCGCGCTGGCCGGCACGGCGAACCTGGCCCGTGGCGGCCTGCTGGACTTCCACGGCTCACTCCGGCCGATCCTCGAGGCACTCGAGGAAGAGGTCGTGCTGCTCAAGCTCATCGGCGAGGTGGAGCAGAGCACGCTGCGCGTGCGGATCGGTGACGAGAACGAGATCGACAACCTACGGGCGGCTTCGGTGGTCAGCACCGGATACGGCCCGGGCGCGACAATCGTCGGGGGGATGGGCGTGCTGGGGCCGACCCGGATGGACTACCCCGGAACAATCGCCACGGTGAGGGCCGTGGCACGCTACGTGGGCGAACTGCTGGCCCAGAACTGACCAGTCAGGGTCGGCGGCGGGCCGCCGACCGGCGTACGCGAGACGAACACGAGGACACGGAACGCAGTGGCCAGGGACTACTACGGCATTCTCGGCGTGAGCAAGGGTGCCTCCGATGACGAGATCAAGCGCGCCTACCGCAAGCTGGCGCGGCAGTTGCACCCGGACGTCAATCCGGATCCGGAGGCACAGGAGAAGTTCAAGGACATCAACGCCGCGTACGAAGTCCTCTCGGACGATCGGAAACGGCAGATCGTCGACCTCGGCGGTGACCCGCTGGCACCCGGCGGCGGCGCCGGCGGCCCGGGTGGGCCCGGTGGGGCCGGTCCCTTCGTCGGTTTCCAGGACATCATGGACGCGTTCTTCGGCGGCGCCGCCGGCGCCGGCCGGGGCCCGCGACCGCGTACCCGCCCCGGCGCGGACGCGATCCTGCGGCTGGAACTCGACCTCCAGGAGACCGCCTTCGGGGTCGAGGCCCCGATCACCGTCGACACGGCGGTGCTCTGCACCACCTGCACCGGCGCCGGCACCGCCGCCGGCACCCACCTGGCCACCTGCGAGGCATGCGGCGGCCGGGGCGAGGTCCAGTCGGTGCAGCGCACCTTCCTCGGCCAGGTGGTCTCCGCCCGGCCGTGCACGGTCTGCCAGGGCTACGGCACCACCATCCCGACCCCCTGCCCGACCTGTGCCGGTGACGGCCGGGTCCGCACCCGACGGTCGCTGACCGTCAAGATCCCGGCCGGGGTCGAGGACGGCATGCGTATCCGCCTCGCCCAGCAGGGTGAGGTCGGTCCTGGCGGCGGCACCGCCGGTGACCTCTATGTCGAGATCCACGAGCGGCCGCACGACGTCTTCTCCCGCAAGGGTGACGATCTGCACTGCCGGGTCACCGTGCCGATGACCGCCGCGGCGCTCGGCACCCGGCTGACCATCAAGACGCTCGACAGCGAGGAGCCGGTCGACGTCAAGCCGGGCACCCAGCCGGGCAGCACGCTGCGGCTCCGCGCCCGGGGCGTACCGCACCTGCGCGGCACCGGCCGGGGCGACCTCTACGTGCACCTGGACGTGCGTACCCCCACCAAGCTCGACGCCGACCAGGAGCGGATGCTGCGGGAGTTCGCCAAGACCCGGGGTGAGGAGGTCGCCGAGCTCAGCAAGCAGGGCGGCTTCTTCTCCCGGATGCGCGACGCCTTCAACGGCCACGCCTGAGCCCGCGTTACCCGTGTCCGCTCCGCTGTTCCTCGTCGAGTCGCTGCCCACCGCCGAGAAGATGGTGCTCGACGGCCCCGAGGGGCACCACGCCGCCACCGTGCAGCGGCTGCGGGTGGGTGAGGAACTGCTGCTCGCCGACGGTCGTGGTGGCACGGCCACCGCGGTGGTCACCGCCGCCGGCCGGGGCACCCTCGACCTGAGCGTGACCGGTCGGGGGTACGTCGATGCGGCGAACCCACGGCTGGTGGTGGTGCAGGGCATCGCCAAGGGTGACCGCGGCGAGCTGGCCGTGCAGGCGATGACCGAGGTGGGGGTGGACGAGATCGTCCCCTGGGCGGCCGGCCGCTCGGTGGTGCAGTGGCGCGGCGACCGGGGCGTACGGGCCCGGGGCAAGTGGGTGGCGACGGCCCGGGAGGCGGCGAAACAGGCCCGCCGGGCCTGGCTGCCGGTGGTGGCCGGCGCGCCTGACGAGTCCACCACGTCGGTGGCCCGCCGGATCAGCGGTGCCGCCGCCGGATACGTCCTGCACGAGGAGGCGACCGACCGGCTGACCACCGTGGCACTGCCCGACCGTGGTGAGATCGTGCTCGTGGTCGGCCCGGAGGGCGGCATCACCCCGGCCGAGTTGTCCACCTTCCAGGAGGCCGGTGCCCACCCGGTCCGCCTCGGCCCCTCGGTGCTGCGTACCTCCACCGCCGGCGTGGCCGCCCTGACCGTCCTCGCCACCCGCCTGCTGCGCTGGTAGGCCCCCGCGTTAACAAGGGGCCCCTGCTATGCCTGAGGCGTTAACAGGGGGCCCTTCCTTACACTGCCGGGATGGACTGCTTGTTCTGCCGGATCGTCGCCGGGGAGATCCCGGCCACGGTGGTCCGCGAGACCCCCACCACGCTCGCCTTTCGGGACATCGACCCGAAGGCGCCGGTGCACGTGCTGGTGATCCCCAAGGAGCATTACGCGGACGTGGCCACCCTCGGTCAGGGCGACCCGGCGTTGGCCGGTGAGGTGCTGGCCACGGCCGCCGCGGTGGCCGAGGACGAGGGCCTGCTCGGCGACGGCTTCCGGCTGATGTTCAACACCGGCGCGTACGGCGGCCAGGAGGTGTTCCACGCGCACGCGCACCTGTTGGGTGGGGCGCCGCTCGGGCCGATGCTGGCCCGGAGCGTGGCGTGACCACCACCGCCGACCGTAGCGCCGCCGCCGGTCAGCTGGACCGGCTGGTGCGGCAGGTCCAGGCGCAGGCCCGGGTGCCGGCGATCTCGGCGGCGGTGCACCGGGCCGACCGGCCGTTGTGGACCTGCACGGTCGGCGGCACCGGCAACGACACGGCCCTGGACGAGCAGACCCGCTTCCGGATCGGCTCGGTGACCAAGACTTTCACCGCCGTGCTGATCATGCAGTGCCGCGACGACGGCCTGCTCGACCTCGACGACCCGCTGGAACGGCACCTCGACCTGCCGGCGCACGGCGAGCTGACCGTACGCCGGCTGCTGTCACACACCGCGGGCCTGCAACGCGAGCCGTACGGCGACGTCTGGGACACGTTGCGCGCTCCGGACACCGACCGGCTGATCGCCGAACTGGTCCAGGCCGAGCGGGTGCTGCCGCCCGGCCGCCGGTTCCACTACTCCAATCTCGGCATGGCGCTGCTCGGGCGGCTGGTCGGCCGGCTACGCGGTGGCACCTGGGCCGAGGTGCTGACCGACCGGGTGCTGACCCCACTCGGGCTGACCGCCACCACTGTCGAGCCGGGCCCCCGCGCGGCGACCGGGTTCCTGGTCGACGCGTACTCCGACGAGGCACATCCGGAGCCGCCTACCGACTTCGACGCGGTCGGCCCCGCCGGGCAGCTCTGGAGCACCGCCACCGACATGGCGCGGTGGGCCGCCTTCCTGGCCGATCCGGTGGCGCTGGACCCGACCGGTCGGGTGCTCGCCCCGGCCACCCTGGAGGAGATGCGGTGGCCGGCGACGGTCACCGACGAAGCCCTTTGGGTCGCCGGCTTCGGCCTCGGGCTGATCCTGGTGCCGCAGGGGGATCGGGTGCTGCACGTCGGACACGACGGCGCGATGCCCGGCTTCCTCGCCGGGGTCTACGGCCGGCGCGGCGGCGAGGGCACCCCGGCCGCGTTCGGCGCCGCCGTGCTGGGCTCCTCGGGCACCGCGGCCGAGCTGTTCGAGCTGCCACACCGGCTGCTCGCCGCCGCGGTCGAGCACGACCCGGCCGACATCGACCCGTGGCGACCCGGCGAGCCGGCTCCCGAAGCCGTACGCGGGCTGCTCGGCCGCTGGTGGGGCGAGGGCTTCGAGTACGTCTTCAGCTGGCACGACGGCACCCTGCGGGCCCGCGGGGCGGGTGATCCGGCGGGCAAGCCGCCGGCGGTCTTCGCGCCCGTGGCGGACCGGCCGGACGTGTTCCGGACGGTCTCCGGCCGGGAGGTCGGTGAGCTGCTCCGGCTGACCCGGGACGACGCCGGCACGGTGGTGCGGATGCACTGGGCGACCTACCGCTTCACCCGGCACCAGGAGACCTTCGGCAGGTACGACTTCCGGGTCTGACCCGACCCACGACGGCTGCCCGTTTTGTCCGGTGCTGCGTGACTCCCGCGCCAGCGGAAATGGGCAGCCTGTCGGGGCTGGCGACCCGATACGATGGAGCTAACGTCCGCACGCCGCGGCGACCGCCCCGGCGCTGAGATCGAGAGCAGGTGGCGCAGGGCCCCTCGGCCCGACCTATGACCGGCACCCCACCTCCCGGCCCGCCCCGGGTGCAGACCAAGATCACGGTCCCCGACTCGAAGATCATGGTGAACCTGCTCGGCGCGGGTGACGAGATCCTGCGACTGGTCGAGCGCTCCGTGAACAGCGACGTGCACGTGCGGGGCAACGAGATCACCATCACCGGCATCCCCGCCGACAACGCCGTCGCCGAGCGGCTCTTCAGTGAACTGCTCGAACTCATCGAGAAAGGTGAGACGCTGACCACAGATGCCGTCCGGCGTACCGTCGGCATGCTCGAACAGGGCGGCACCGAGCGGCCCGCCGAGGTCCTCACCCTCAACATCCTCTCCCGGCGCGGGCGCACCATCCGGCCCAAGACGCTCGGGCAGAAGCGCTACGTCGACGCGATCGACGGGCACACCATCGTCTTCGGCATCGGCCCGGCCGGCACCGGCAAGACCTACCTGGCCATGGCCAAGGCGGTCCAGGCGTTGCAGGCCAAGCAGATCAACCGGATCATCCTGACCCGGCCGGCGGTGGAGGCGGGGGAGCGGCTGGGCTTCCTGCCCGGCACGCTGAACGAGAAGATCGACCCCTACCTGCGCCCGCTCTACGACGCGCTGCACGACATGCTCGACCCGGAGACGATCCCGAAGCTGATGGCGGCGGGCACGATCGAGGTCGCCCCCCTGGCATACATGAGGGGAAGGGCCCAGCCGTACGACGCGCGGGTGCTCACGCCGGAGGGGTTCAAGCAATTCGGCTCGCTCCAGGTCGGCGACCTGGTCATCGGCTCGAACGGCAGGCCGACCCCGGTGATCGGCATCTACCCGCAGGGACCCAAGCAGGTCTACCGGGTCACCACCGGAGACGGGGCCTCCACCCTGTGCTGCGGTGAACACCTCTGGACGGTGGCAACCGCCGAGGACAAGCGACGCGGGCGTCAGCGCACGATCGAGACGCAGGAGATGATCGGCCAGGAGTGGCGGGGTCACACCCGCCGGTACGAGTTGCCGGTCGTGGCACCCGTGCAGATGGAGCCGCAGGACGTCCCGCTCGACCCGTACGCGCTCGGTCTGCTGCTCGGCGACGGTTCCATCTCGTCCCGGGCCACACCGGGGTTCAGCACCGCGGACCCGGAGCTGGCCCGCGCCATGGAGGACGCGTTCGCCGACATCGAACTCGTGCACAGGGGCAACTACGACTACGTCCTCCGGCACGTCAACGGGCACCGGGGCGGAGTGATCGTCGCGAACCCGGTGACGGTCGCGCTCCGTGAGCTGGGCCTGGCCGGGACCAAGTCGGACACCAAGTTCGTGCCCGAGGTCTACCTGCGCAACAGCCTCGATGTCCGGTTGGCTGTCCTCCAGGGGTTGCTGGACACCGACGGGGGGCCGGTCGTGCAGGCCGGACGTACTTGCCGGGTGCAGTACACGACGACTTCGGCTCGCCTGCGCGACGACGTCATCTACCTGGTCCAGTCGCTGGGCGGGGTCGCCACCTGGCGTGGCCACGCGGCCGAGGGCCGTACGCCCGGCCGGGCGAACGGCCGTCCGGTTTATTACCGGTCCGACGCCTACGTGGTGGAGATCCGCCTGCCCGAGGGGATTGCGCCGTTCCGGCTGGCCCGCAAGCGCCAGCGGTACGAGGAGTGTGGCGGCGGGCGACCGATGCGGTTCATCGACTCGATCATCCCGGCCGGGGTGCAGGAGACGATGTGCATCCAGGTGGCGGCGGAGGACTCGCTCTATGTCACCGACCACTTCCTGGTCACGCACAACACGCTCAATGACGCGTTCATAATTCTCGACGAGGCGCAGAACACCACGCCCGAGCAGATGAAGATGTTCCTCACCCGGCTCGGCTTCGGTTCCAAGATCGTGGTCACCGGGGACGTCACCCAGGTGGACCTGCCTGGCGGGACGACAAGCGGGCTGCGCGTGGTGCAGGAGATCCTGGAGGGCGTGGACGACGTGCACTTCGCGCAGCTGTCCAGCGCCGATGTGGTGCGGCACCGACTGGTCGGCGAGATCGTCGACGCGTACGCCCGGTGGGACGCCGAGCGGGAGAACCAGCAGGGGCAGGGCGTGCACGCGGTGACCGGGCGCAGCGCCCAGGGTAACCGCGCCGCCCGGCGCCGCTAGACCGAGGGAAAGACAGTTGTCCATCGAGATCGCCAATGAGTCCGGCGTCGACGTCGACACCGACGCCGTGCTCGCCGTCGCCCGGCACGCGCTCGACGAGATGGGGGTCAACCCCCTCGCCGAGTTGTCCGTGCTGCTTGTCGACACCGACTACATGACCGAGCTGAACCATCGCTGGATGGGCGGCGACGGCCCCACCGACGTGCTTGCCTTCCCCATGGACGAGGGCAGCGTCGACCACGGCCCGGGTGAGAACACCGCCGCCGGTGAACCGGCGCTGCTCGGTGACATCGTGCTCTGCCCGGAGGTGGCGGCGAAGCAGGCGGCCACGGCCGGGCACAGCGCCGCCGACGAGCTGCACCTGCTCACCGTGCACGGAGTGCTGCATCTGCTCGGCTACGACCACGCCGAGCCGGAGGAGGAGCGGGAGATGTTCGGCTTGCAGGCTCGGCTGCTGTCCAGCTGGCGGTCGACCCGGTAGCGGTGATGGACACATTGCTGGCCGCGCCCGCTACCGGCCTACCCGACCTGCAACTGCTCGTCTTCGCCGCCGGGCTGGTGGTGCTCGCCGGCCTGATCGCGATGACCGAGGCTGCCCTGGCGGCGGTCTCCCCGGCTCGCGCCGCCGAACTGGCCCGCGACGGCGCGCGGGGTGCGCGTACCCTCCAGGCGGTCGCCGGGGACGTGGTCCGCCATCTCAATCTGCTGTTGCTGCTCCGGTTGCTCGCCGAGTTGACCGCCACCACGCTCGTGGCGCTGGTGGCGGTGGACACCTTCGGTGCGGGCTGGCGATCGGCGTTGATCACCGCCGGGGCGATGACGGTGGTCAGCTTCGTCGTGGTCGGCGTCGGTCCGCGTACCCTCGGCCGGCAGCACGCGTACGCCGTGGCTCGGGGTGCCGCGCCGCTGGTGCGGTGGCTGGGGCGGGTGCTCAATCCGCTCGCGTCGCTGCTGATCCTGATCGGCAACGCGGTCACCCCGGGCCGCGGTTTCCGGGAGGGCCCCTTCGCCACCCAGGTGGAGCTGCGTGAGCTGGTCGACCTGGCGGAGCAGCGCGGGGTGGTGGAGCACGGCGAACGGCAGATGATCCATTCGGTCTTCGCGCTCGGCGACACCATCGCCCGCGAGGTGATGGTGCCGCGTACCGAGATGGTGTGGATCGAGGCGGGCAAGACGCTCAACCAGGCGCTCGCGCTCTTTTTGCGCTCCGGTTTCTCCCGGATCCCGGTGATCAGCGAGAGCGTCGACGACGTGCTCGGTGTGCTCTACCTGAAGGATCTCATCCGGCGTACCCAGGGCGGTGCCGCCGAGGACCGGCAGTTGCCGGTGGCCGAGCTGATGCGGCCGGCGACCTTCGTGCCGGAGTCCAAGCCTGTCGACGATCTGTTGTCGGAGATGCAGGCGGCCCGTAACCACCTGGTGATCGTGGTCGACGAGTACGGCGGCACCGGTGGACTGGTCACCATCGAGGACATCCTGGAGGAGATCGTCGGGGAGATCACCGACGAGTACGATGTCGAACGCCCGCCGATCGAGCAACTGCCCGACGGCGCGGTGCGGGTCACCGCCCGGTTGCCGGTGCAGGATCTCGGCGAGCTGTTCGACACCGAGCTGCCGCACGACGAGGTGGAGACGGTGGGGGGCCTGCTCGCTCAGTCCCTGGGTCGGGTGCCGATCCCGGGCGCGGAGGTCGAGGTGGCCGGGCTCCGGCTGATCGCCGAGGGCACCACCGGCCGGCGCAACCGGATCGACACGGTGCTGGTGCGCCGGGTGGAGCCGACCGACACGCAGGACAACCAGACCGCCTCCCGGGGCGACGACGACCGATCAGAGGAGAGGCAGCCCGCCGATGCCTGAGTCACCCGCCGCACCATCCGCCAGCCCCGCCGGCACCGAGCTGACCGCGGAGGACGGCAAGCTGGTCATCCTGGCCCGGGGGGCGAGGGGCCGGGTGGGTGCCGTGGAAGGTGCCGCAGTCCGGGATCAGGACGGCCGGACGTACGCTGCGGCCAGCGTGTCGTTGCCTTCGTTGACGGTCACCGCGCTCCAACTGGCGGTCGCCTCGGCGGCTGCGGCGGGCGCCACCCGGCTGGAGGCGGCAGTGGTGGTGACCGAGGCTTCCACTCTGGACGGCGCGGGCTACGCGGCCGTACGCGATCTGGCCGTCGACGCCCCGATCCACCTGGCCGCGCCGGACGGCACGGTGCTCGGCACGGTGACCGAGTGAGCGCCGATCTCGGTGCGCGGCCGTACCGGGCGGGTTTCGCGTGTTTCGTCGGTCGGCCCAACGCCGGCAAGTCCACGCTCACCAACGCGATCGTCGGGCAGAAGATCGCCATCACCTCGAACAAGCCGCAGACCACCCGGCACGTCATTCGGGCGGTGCTGCACCGGCCGGACTCGCAGCTGGTGCTCGTCGACACGCCCGGCCTGCACCGCCCGCGTACGCTGCTCGGGGAGCGCCTGAACGACCTGGTCCGGCAGACCTGGAGCGAGGTCGACGTGATCGGCCTGTGCATTCCCGCGGACGAGCAGATCGGTCGCGGGGACCGGTTCATCACCGGGGAGTTGGCCGAGCTGAAGGCGACGGTGCTGGCGGTGGTCACCAAGACCGACCTGGTCGACCGCAAACGGCTGGCCGAGCAGTTGCTGGCCGTCAGCGAGCTGGGTGACTTCGCCGATGTGGTGCCGGTCAGTGCGGTCTCCGGGCATCAGGTGGACACCCTGGTCGAGGTGATGACGGGCTACCTGCCCGAGTCTCCGCAGCTGTACCCGGACGACATGCTCACCGACGACCCGGAACAGGTGCTGGTCGCGGAGCTGATCCGGGAGGCCGCGCTGGAAGGGGTCCGCGACGAGCTGCCGCACTCCATCGCCGTGGTGGTGGAGGAGATGATTCCCGAGGGGAAGCTGACGAAGATCTACGCCGATCTGTACGTGGAGCGGCCCAGCCAGAAGGCGATAGTCATCGGCCATCGGGGCAGCCGGCTGAAGGAGGTCGGCACCAACGCCCGTCGGCAGATCGAGGAGCTGCTGGGCACCCGGATCTATCTCGATCTGCACGTCCGGGTGGCCAAGGACTGGCAACGCGACCCGAAGCAGCTGCGCAAGCTGGGCTTCTGAGCCGGTCCGTGAGCCGGCCGCTGGCCGGGATCGGGACGACTGGCCGTTGACCGGCTGATCGGTACCGGTCAGGCATATGGGAAGTTTCACTATCCCGGCGAGTTTCTGGTCGTTCCTTGGCCGGCACCGGAGGGTAGGGAAGGTATGCCCCTGCCCCCGGACATAGATGCAGGCTGATGCGAAACAGATACCTGGACCTGCTGCGCGCGCTGGCCATCGTGCGGGTCGTCGTCTACCACGTCACCGGCTGGGCGTCGCTGACGCTGCTGTTCCCGGCGATGTCGGTGATGTTCGCCCTCGCCGGTTCGCTGATGGCGGCCTCCCTGCACCGGTCCGGGGCCCCTGCGGTCGGCCGGCGGTTACGTCGGCTGCTGCCGTCACTGTGGGCGCTGGCCGCGATCTTCGTGCCGGCGATGCTGCTCACCGGGCTGCCGCTGACGCCGAAGGTGCTGCTCTGGCTCTTCCCGGTGGCCGATCCGCCCGCCAACTACTGGGGTGCGCTGGCGCTGAGCCCGATCTGGTACCTGCGCGACTACCTCTGGTTCGTGCTCGCCTCCCCGGTCGCGCTCTGGCTGTTCCGGCGATTCCCGCTGCCCACCCTGCTCGCCCCGTACTGCCTGTTGCTCACCATCGAGTTGGGCATCTACCCGAACCCGCACGGGATACTCCGGGAGTTCGGCCTCTACTTCGGAGCCTGGCTGCTGGGCTTCGCCCACCAGGCCGGCATGCTGCGTCGGCTGGCCAACCGGGTGCTGATCCCCATCGCGCTCGTCCTCGCGGCGGCCGGCGGCGCGTGGATCCTGGCCCACCCCGGTCCGCGTGGCTACGACCTGAACGACATCCCACTCGGCAACGCCCTCTGGTCGGCCGCGTTCATCCTGGTGGCCCTGGGGCGGGCCCCGGCGACAGCGGCCTGGGTGGACCGCAACGCGCTGTTCGGACGCGCGGTCACCGTGCTGAACCGCCGGGCGCTGACCGTCTACCTGTGGCACATGGCATTCGTGGTGGCGCTCACCCCGCTCGTGGACGTGGTCGGCTGGTCGCACCAGGACCCGCTGGGCCTGGCCATCCGGGTGGTACTGGTCTTCGTGCTGGTGGGTGTGGTGACCGCCCTCGTCGGCTGGGTCGAGGACGTGGCGGCGCAGCGTCCGCCCGAGTTGATCCCCGGTGGGCGGCGACCGCAGGTGCCGGCCGCCCGCCGGCACGCCGAGGCACGCTCCGGCGACGATCGGCCGGCCGTACCCGACCAGCAGGACCGCGGCAGCGGGGTCAGCGTGCGGTGACGGTGATGTTGCCGCTGCCGGTACGCAGGTCGAGCACGTGCCGGGCGGACGGGTCGTGCGTCACGCCCAGGTCGACCTCGCCGGAACCGGCCCGTGACCGCACCTGGTAGGTGCCCGCCGGCACGGTCAACTCGACGTTGCCGCTCGACGCGTGCAACCGGGCGGAGGTGGGCTGGTCCAGTTCGACTGTGACGTTGCCCGAACTGGCCTCCGCATCCGTGGTGCCGCCGAGCCGGGCGGCGGTGATCTCCCCGGACGACGCCCGCAGCACGACCGGCTCGGACACGTCGTACACCTCGATGTTGCCCGAACCGGACTCGGCCCGGACCGGGCCGGTGGCGCCCGACACCCGAACATTGCCCGACCCGACGGTGACCTCGACCTGACCGATCCGGCTCAGGTCGATGTTGCCGGAGCCGGTCTCGCCGTGGACGTCGATCCCCTCGCCGGTGATCACCTCGTAGGAGACGCTGCACCGGCGACCGCAGGAGGTGTCCAGCACCAGTTGCGTGCCGTTGATCTCGTACGTCGCCTCCGGCTGATTGCCCTGGTACCGCACCACCCGCTTGATGCGTACGCCGTCGCCGTCACCGTCGCCGCGGACCACCACGTCGCCCGCGCCGGGCAACACCCGGATCGTGGTGATCCGGGCGGACTCGGTGGTGTCGTAGTCGAGCCGGCTGAAGGAGAGGTTGTCACACCCAGCAAGGACGATCACGGCGGTGGCCGCGGTGAGCGCCATGGCCTTGCGGGGCAGCGCGGTGGTCAGGTGCGAAGCCATGCCGAGCACGCTACGACCGGTGCCGGTGGGCGCGCATCGGGGTTCGCCGCCAGGGCGACCCCGAGCGGACCCTGAGATCCGACCCGGATCGACCCGCGGTGCGGCCCGCAGGCGACCGGGGGGAGAATGGCGCGATGGCCGGGTACCGCCGACAGCTCTACCGCGACGACGCGGTGGTGCTGCGTGTGCAGAAACTCGGCGAGTCGGACCGGATCATCACGCTGCTCACCCGGCGGCACGGCCGGCTGCGCGCAGTCGCCCGGGGGGTCCGCCGCACCACCTCGAAGTTCGGTGCCCGGCTGGAACCCTTCGGCCACGTCGACCTGCAACTCGCCGGTGACCCCAAGGGCGAGGTGGGCAGCTCGCTGCACAGCGTCAGCCAGGTCGAGGGGATCGACCTGTACGGCAAACGCTTCCTCGGCGACTATCCCCGCTACACCGCGGCCAGCGCCATCGCCGAGACCGCCGAGCGACTCACCCCGGTGGAGCGGGAGCCGTCGCTGCGGCTGTTCCAGCTCACCCTGGGCGCGCTCAAGGCACTGGCCGAGGGCACCCACGCGACGACGCTGGTGCTCGACGCGTACCTGCTGCGCGGCATGGCGCTGGCCGGTTGGGCACCGGCACTGACCGCCTGCGCGGTCTGCGGCACCCCCGGGCAGCACCGGGCCTTCTCCGTACCGGCCGGTGGCGCGGTCTGCCCGGACTGCCGCCCGCCCGGCGCCGCCCATCCCGCCCCGGCCACCATCGACCTGATGTCCGCCCTGACCACCGGTGACTGGCGGGTCGCCGACGCCACCGAGACCGGCGTACGCCGGGAGTGCAGCGGGCTGGTCGCGGCGCACCTTCAGTGGCACCTGGAGCGCGCGCTACGCTCGCTGCCGCTGGTCGACCGGGCCGACGCCGATCGGGTGCCGGCCGATCGGGTGCCGGCCGATCGGGTGTCGGTCGATCGGGCTGAGGGCGATCGCGTGCCGCAGGATGTGAACAGGGAGAGAACCGAGTGATCCGAGCCAGCAGGTCCGGTCGGCGTGCGCCGGTGCCGCCGACGCCACACCCGTCGGGCGCCCGGCCACCTGCCCTGCCGTCGGAGGCGTTGCCCCGGCACGTCGCGGTGGTCATGGACGGCAACGGCCGGTGGGCCAAGGACCGCGGACTACCGCGTACCAAGGGGCACGAGGCGGGGGAGTTCTCCCTCTTCGACACCGTCGAGGGCGCCATCGAGCTGGGCATTCCCTACCTGTCGGCGTACGCCTTCTCCACCGAGAACTGGCGGCGCTCGCCGGACGAGGTCCGGTTCCTGATGGGGTTCAACCGGGACGTCATCCGTCGCCGCCGCGACCAGCTCGTCGACCTCGGGGTACGCGTGGTCTGGTCGGGTCGGGCCGGGCGGTTGTGGAAGAGCGTCATCAGCGAGTTGCAGACCGCCGAGGAGATGTCCCGGGACAACTCGACGCTCACCCTCCAGTTCTGCGTCAACTACGGCGGGCAGGCGGAGATCGCCGACGCCACCGCCGCGATCGCCCGGGAGGTGGCCGCCGGTCGGCTCGATCCGGCGAAAATCACCGAGAAGACGATCGAGCGCTACCTCTATCACCCCGAGGTGCCAGCCGTGGACCTGTTCCTGCGGCCCTCCGGTGAGCAGCGGATCTCGAACTTCATGCTCTGGCAGAGCGCCTACGCCGAGCTGGTCTTTCTGGACACGCTCTGGCCCGACTTCGACCGCCGGCACCTGTGGTACGCCTGCGAGCTGTACGCCCAGCGGGACCGCCGGTTCGGCGGGGCGCTGCCCAACCCGGTGGCACCGACCACCTGAGTGCTTAGCCTCCGGGTGGATTGGGTATCACCGCTGGCAGCAGCCACTGACGGAGGTGAACTCACATGATCCGCAAGCGTGTTGCCCAGTGGGCGGTGATGGCCGTGGCGGTTCCGGTGGCAGCAGCCGGTGCCCGCCGGCTCAGCCACTCGCTGGAGTCCCGCCGTGGCCCGTCCCGGGCCAGCCGCCTGCTCACCCAGGGGGCCGACATGCTCCGCCCGCAGAAGGCGAAGCGGCGCCGCTTCTTCTGACGCGGCATACGACCGCCGCCCTGCCCCCGTCCACGGGGGCAGGGCGGCTCGTCGTCTCAGCCCTCGACTTCGGCGCGGTCGGGGGTGGCCCACAGGGTGTGGAAGGAGCCGTCCCGGTCCACCCGGCGGTAGGTGTGTGCACCGAAGTTGTCCCGCAGGCCCTGGATCAGGGCGGCGGGCAGCCGCTCGGCGCGCAGCGCGTCGAAGTACGCGAGCGACGAGGCGAAGGCGGGTGCCGGTACGCCGGCCCGGGCCGCCTCGGCCACCACCCGCCGCCAACTCGGCACGCCGTCGCGTACGGTGTCGGCGAACCACGGTGCCACCAGCAGGGTGGGCAGCTCCGGCTGCTCGTCGTACGCCTGCTTGATCCGGTCCAGGAAGCGGGCTCGGATGATGCAGCCGCCGCGCCAGATGGTCGCCGTGCCGCCGAGGTCGATGTTCCAGTCGTACTCGGTGCTGCCGGCCCGGATCTGGTCGAAGCCCTGGGCGTACGCGACGATCTTCGAGACCAGCAGGGCCTGGCGGACATCCTCGATGAAGGTCTCGCGGTCGCTGACCTGCCACTTCTCCCCGGCACCAGCAAACGCCCGGGTCGCCGCCTCGCGCTGGTCGACGTGCCCGGACAGCGACCGGGCGAAGGTGGCCTCGGCGATGCCGGTGATCGGGATGCCCAGGTCAAGGGCGATCTGGACGGTCCACCGGCCGGTGCCCTTCTGCTCGGCCCGGTCCTGCACCACGTCCACGAACGCCTCACCGGTGGCGGCGTCGGTGTGCGCCAGCACGTCGGCGGTGATCTCGATCAGGAAGGACTCCAGCTCGCCGGTGTTCCACTCCCGGAAGATCTCCGCGATTTCCGACGGCGTTGCGCCCAGCCCGGCCCGCAGCAGGTCGTACGCCTCGGCGATGAGCTGCATGTCGGCGTACTCGATGCCGTTGTGGACCATCTTGACGAAGTGACCGGCCCCGTCCGGCCCGACGTGCCGGCAGCAGGGCTCACCGTCGACCTGCGCGGCGATCTTCTCGAAGATCGGTCCGAGCTTGCGGTACGACTCGGCCGAACCGCCAGGCATGATGCTCGGCCCCCACAGCGCGCCCTCCTCGCCGCCGGAGACGCCGGTGCCCACGAAGTGCAGCCCGCGGGCCCGCAGCGCCTCCTCCCGCCGACGGGTGTCGGCGAAGTGCGCGTTGCCGCAGTCGATGATGATGTCGCCCTCTTCCAGCAGCGGCACCAGCTCGTCGATCACCGCGTCGGTGGGTCCGCCCGCCTTGACCATGATGATCACCGCGCGGGGCCGTTCCAGCGCGGCGACGAAGTCCGCGAGGGACTCCGCCGGGACGAAGGTGCCCTCGTCGCCGTGCTCGGCCACCAGCGTCCGGGTCCGCTCCGGCGAGCGGTTGTGCACCGCCACGGTGAACCCGTTACGGGCCAGGTTGCGGGCCAGATTTCGGCCCATCACCGCCAGCCCGGTCACACCGATCTGCGCCGTCGCCCGATCCGCCATCCTCGTCGCCACCTTCCCGCCGTCTACCTGTAGTGCTGCGACGGTATACCGGGCCGGTGGCGGTCCGCCTCATCCCCCCACCGCTGGTCATCAGGTGGTCGCTGTCGGGTGCGGAAAATCGGATGTGGCCGCCGGTCCGCTCTGGGTAGCCTGCGGTCATGCGTAACTGACACCCGTTTCGTTGAGCCGGTCCGCCGCCGCTGTCGCCGCGGACCCGTCCGCTCCGGGTGTCCACGCATTCCCGTCGCCGCCGTCTCGGCGGTGTCCTCAGTGGTTGCTCCCGGGGCACCTTCTCGCGAATCCGCCCGACCACCAGCCGACCGGCGTGGCGGTGGCGTACGCGTCACCGCCCGCCGAGCAAGGAGGTTCCGATGCCTGTCGACAAGTCCCGCGACCGGTTGCCCGAGCTGACGTCAGCCGAACTCACCGCCCTGGCCGACCAGGCCACCCCACCGAGGTCGCTGACCTCCCCGCTCACCTCGCCGTTGGGGATCACCTACCCGAATCCACCAGCGCTGCCGCCCGACCCGATACGCCCCACCGACCGCGAGCCGGCGTCCGCCCCGACCGTCCCGAAGTCCGCCCCGACCGGCCCGGCGGCGGCTCGCGGCAAGGGCTCCGGCTTCCCCCGACCCCAGCGGACCGGAGCGATCCGCCGCCACGCCTTCCGCCGCGGCTAAACCC
>NZ_POTX01000132.1 GCF_003236305.1 Micromonospora endophytica
CCCACCAACACCGCCCTGCTCACCTTCCTCACCTGAACACCCCACCCTCCACCTCGTCGATCTTGCACTTGAGGTCTACAGCGCAAGATCGACGAGGTGGGATGGGACGGTCACCAGAGGGAGCGGAGGGTGCCGACGGGGAGGGCGCCGCCGAAGAGGGGGATCTCCGCGAACTCCGTCAGCACCGGGGCGTCGACAGCGAGCCGGCGCAGCGCGGAGACCAGAACCGGCATCCGGGCGCGGGCGGCACCGTCGTCGATCTTCAGCGCCACCGCGCCGACGCCAGGCAGCGCGGCGGCGATGACACCCTCCGCGCCCACCTTGGCCAACAGCCCGGGTACGCCGCGCATCAGCCGGGTGTCGTCAGCCTCCGTGCCGCCGACGATCTCCGGGTACGCCCGCATCGCGTCGGCCACCGCGCCCGGCACCGAACCGGTGTCGGCGGCGACCAGGCGGCGGTACGCCCCGGCCAGCCCGGTCAACGACACGGCCAGCACCGGAGCGCCGCACCCGTCGACGCCTACCGCCGCCGCCGACTCGCCGGTGAACTCCTCGATCGTGTCCCGCAACCGCTGCTGGAGGGGATGCTCGGGGCGCCAGTACCCGTCCACCGACCAGCCGGCGGCCCGGCAGGTCAGCAGCATCCCGGCGTGCTTGCCGGAACAGTTCATCTGGATCCGGGTGGGCCCGCCGCCGGCCCGCAGCACCGCCGCGCGCGCCTGCTCTCCGACCGGCAGTTCCGGCGGGCAGTGCAGCGCGGCCTCGTCGAACCCGCCGTCGGCGAGCAGCCCGGCGACCCGGGCCAGGTGAAACTCCTCCCCCGCATGGCTGGCCGCCACCATGGCCAGATCCGCCGGCTCGGTCAACGGCAACCCGGCGCGCAGCATCCCGACCGCCTGCATCGGCTTGCTCGACGATCGGGGGAAGATCGGCGAGTCCACGTCACCGGCGGCGGCCAGCACCGTCCCCGCGGTGTCGAGCACCACCACCGAGCCGCGGTGCATCCCCTCCACGAAACCGGATCGGATCACCTCGACGAGCGGCACCCCGCCCTCGTACGTCTTTGCCACGAGGTGGACGGTACCGGGGTGAACGGCGGGGTGAGCAGGCAGTATCCGTCCCGACGTGAAGGGGTGCCAGCGCGATGGCGCCTTACCGGCCGAGCAGCTGACGGGCCTCGCCGGGGTTCAGCGGCGGACGCTGGGCGAGCTGGGCGAGGCTGACGGCGCGGGCGACCAGCTGCATGTTGGATTCCACCGGGCGACCCTTCGCGTACGTCACCGTGTCCTCCATCCCGACCCGCAGGTGCCCGCCGGCGGAGAGCGCGGCCAGCATCACCGGGATCGTCGTACGCCCGATGCCCGTCGCCGAGAAGGTGGTGCCCTCGGGCAGGTCGCGGAGCATCTGCTGGGCCGCGACGAGCGTCGCCGCGTTACCCGGCATGCCACCGGGCACGCCCATCACGAAGTCGACGTGCACGTGACCGCCGTGCGGCAGGCCGTACTTGCCGAGCAGCCGCTGCAACGCGGCCAGGTGGCCGAGGTCGAAGATCTCGTACTCCGGCACGATGCCCCGCTCCTGCATCCGGGTGTGCAGCTCGACGATGAACTCCCAGCGGTTGAGGAAGACGTCGTCGCCGAAGTTGACGGTGCCCATGGTGCACGAGGCCATGTCCGGTGCGGCGTCCAGCACGGCGAGCCGGTCGGCCTCCGGATCGGTCACCGCGCCCCCGGTGGAGAGCTGCACGATCAGGTCGGTGCTCTCGCGCAGCGCCGCCACGGTCTCGCGTAGCCGACCCTGGTCGAGGGTGGGGCGCGCCTCGTGATCACGAATGTGTACGTGGATCACGGCGGCACCCAGCGCCGCGCACTCCTTGGCGGTGAGCAGTAGCTCGTCGAGCGTCACCGGCAGCGCCGGCACCTCTGTCTTGGCCGACTCCGCGCCGGTGGGGGCAACCGTGATCAACGTCCCTGTTGTCATGCCGGCGATCCTAGAACGCCAGCTCGCGGGACCGGTGTTAAGCAGGGGCCCCTGCTATACACGAGGCGTTAACAGGGGGCCCTTCCTTACACATCGATCGCGGCGGTGCTGTCGCCGACGCGCAGGGCGGCGTCATCGGGGACGTTGCGCTTGAGCACCGCGAGGGCGATCTGACCCAACTCGTGGTGGTGTACGGCGGTGCCGACGAAGCCGACCGTCCGGCCCTCGGCGAGGGTGACCGGGGTGCCGGCGGCCGGCAGCAGGTCGGTGGTCACCCCGTCCAGGTGCAGCAGGACCAGCCGGCGTGGCGGGCGACCCAGGTTGTGCACCCGGGCGACGGTCTCCTGCCCCCGGTAGCAGCCCTTGTCCAGGTGCACGGCCGGGGCGATCAGGTCCACCTCGGCGGGGATGGTCCGGTGGTCGGTGTCGACGCCCACCCGGGCCCGCCGGGCAGCCACCCGCACCGCCTCGTACGCCCACAACCCGGCCGGGGGCACCCCGTGGTCGCGCAGTTGCGTCACGGTCTGGTCCATGGCGGCCCGGGGCACCAGGAGGTCGACCCCCAACGGTCCGCGTCGCGCCCAGCCGCCTGCCGGCAGTGGCTTGACGTCGTAGCGGGCGGTCGGCCGGGCCGGCAACTCACCGGAGCGGAACTTGGCACCGGGCACCGCCACGACCTCCGGTTCGGCAAGCGGCGGCACGCCCAGCAGCGTCGCCGCCTCGGTCGCCTTCGGCCCGACCAGCGAGAGCACTGCCCACTCGGCGGTGGCGTCGCGGGGCTCCACCTGGCTGAAGAACCGCATCTTCTCCAGGTAACCCAGCAGGCCGTCGGTCGCGCCCGGCTCGGTGTCCAGCCAGGTGGTGACGCCGTCGTCGGCCACCATGGCGTGCTGTTCCAGGTGACCGTGCGGGGAGAGCACCAGCAGCTCGGTGCCCTGCCACGGGCTCAGCTCGGCCAGGTGCTGGGTGGTGAGGGTGTGCAGCCAGGAGATCCGCTCCGCGCCCGGCACCGCGACGACACCCCGGTGGGAGCGGTCCACCAGGCCGACCTCGGTGTCCAGTAGGCGCTGCTCGCGCATCGGGTCGCCGTAGTGCGCGGCCACGCCCCGCACCCCGGCCGCCGCGTGGGCCGGTTCCGGCTGGTCCCGGCTGGCCTCGTCGATGCTCTCCACGGCCACCGCACCCGCGATGTCGATCATTGTTGGTCCCCGTTTCCGCGACGTCTCATGACCGGTCCTCGTCGTCCCCGCATCGTCCGCAACGGCCGAAGAAGGAGACGTGGCCGATGTCCAGCCGGAAGCCCCGTTCGCTCGCCAACTGGTCGGCCAGCGGGCGCAGCAGCTCCGGATCCATCTCGTCGATCGCCCCACAGACCCGGCAGACCAGGTGGACGTGCTGGTCCTCGCCGGCGGCGTGATAGGTCGGCGAGCCGTGCGACAGATGGGTGTGCGTGACCAGACCGAGCCGCTCCAGCAGCTCCAGGGTCCGGTAGATGGTGGTGATGTTGACCCCGGCGGCCACCTCGCGTACCGCCGTGTGCACCTGCTCGGGGGTGGCATGCCCCAGGTCCAGCACCGCCTGGAGGATCAGCTGTCGCTGCGCCGTCAGCCGCAGCCCACGGGCGCGGAGCAGTTCCGCGAGGGATGATTCGGACACCCTCCGATCATAGTGCGGCCGTCCGCGCTGCTCGGCGGCGCGACCTGAGGGCACTATGCTCGGCCCTCATGGTGCCGTCGCGGGTAGGCGTCCTCGGCCGGGGTCTGGTGCCGGCCGACGAGCCGGTGCTGCGCGCCGACGACCTCGGGGTGCTGCGCGGCGACGGCCTCTTCGAGACCATGCACCTGCGGGCCGGGCGGCCCTGGCTGCGCGAGGCGCACCTGGCGCGGCTGCGGCGCGGCGCCGAGGCCGTGGAGCTGACCCTGCCCGACGACGCGACCCTGGTGGAACTGCTGGACAGCGTCGCCGCCGGGTGGCCGGCGGAGGTGGAGGGCGCGCTGCGGCTGGTCTGCACCCGGGGACCGGAGGGCGGCGGCCCGGCCACCGTCTACGCCACCCTGTCGGCGGTTCCCGCGGCGACCCGGCAGGTCCGGCGCGACGGGGTACGCGTGGCCACGCTCTCGTTGGGGGTACCCGCCGAGGCGCGTCCGGAGTTGGGCTGGCTCCCGGCCGGCATCAAGTCGACGTCGTACGGGGCGAGCACGGCGGCCCGCCGCTGGGCGGCCCGCGCCGGAGTCGACGACGTGCTCTGGGTCTCCTCCGACGGCTACCTGCTGGAGGGGCCGACCGCCAACGTGGTCTGGCTGGTCGACGACACGCTCTGCGCCGTGCCGGCCGGGCGCACCGGCATCCTGCCCGGCACCACCGCTGCCTGGCTGCTCGACCAGGCCGGGCGGGTGGGCTGCGACGCCGCCGAACGCATGGTCACCCCGTCCGGGCTGCGGGCCGCGGACGGGGTCTGGCTCACCTCGTCGGTACGCGGGCTGGTGGCGGTGCTCAGCCTCGATGGCGAGCCGCTGCCACGCAGCCCGCGTACGCCTGCGTTGCAGGACCTGCTCGGGTTCCCGGTGCCCTGAGCCCGGTCAGCCGGCCACCCGGATGAGCCGGGCGGAAAGGTGCGGGGAGAGCGGCTGGCCGACGGCGGCCATGTCCTGGGCGTAGAGCAGGGCGCCCTCGACGATGCCGAAGAGCCGGTGACCGGCGGTCACCTCCTTGGCGGTGGAGGTACGCACCACGGCGTCGGTGACGAACTCGATCTGGGTGCCCTTACGCCGGCCGATGTGCAGCTCCATCACCCCGGTGGGGGTGGTGAGCAACGCCTCCAGCTCGTCGGTGACCCGGTCACCGTCCAGCACCGGCCGCCACCAGCCGACCTCGCGGCCTGCCGGGCGCACGGGACGGCTCTGCTCGTCGAGGATCCAGGCCCGCGACTCGTAGTGCAGGAACGGTCGGCCGTCGTGGCTGATCCGGATCTCCTGCGCGAAGTCGAAGTCCTCGATGGTGGGGAAACCGCCCCGGCCCCGACCACGCCACACCCCGACGTACGGCAGCAGGCCGTCCAGCGTGGGGTGCAGCTTGGGACCGACGCGCAGGTCGTGGCTCTCCTCGAAGGGGTAGTCCTCGACCGGCGGCGCGTTCAGCCACGGCGGCGGTGCCAGCGGATTGTCGTCCGACGCCTGCGCGCTCACTGAGCCACCTTCGTTCGCGACTGCGGGGCTCGCAAACCCGGCTCACTCCTCGCGCTCACTGAGCCACCTTCGTTCGCGACTGCCCGACCTTCACTTTTTGCCTCTCGATATGAGTACCGCCAGGTAGAACAGGCCACCGGCGAGCGCGCCCAGGCCGGCGACCAGCAGGCTGACGAACCCGATCTCGGTGACCATCCGGGCCATCCTATGCTGGCGGCATGGCCCGCACTCTCGTCGTCAAGGCCACCGCCGGCTCCGACGCGCCGGAACGATGCGCCCAGGCGTTCACCGTGGCCGCGACCGCGGCTGCCGCCGGAGTGTCCGTCTCGCTCTGGTTGACCGGCGAGTCGACCTGGTTCGCCCTGCCCGGCCGGGCGCAGGAGTTCGAGTTGCCGCACTCGGCACCGCTGGCCGAGCTGCTGCACGTGATCCTCGCCACCGGCACGGTGACCGCGTGCACCCAGTGCGCCGCCCGCCGCGACATCGGCGCAGACGATGTGCTGCCCGGCATCCGGATCGCCGGAGCCGCGGTGTTCGTCGAGGAAACGATGGCCGAGGGCGCGCAGGCGCTCGTCTACTGAGTCGCCGAACAGCGGGACCGGGCTACCGGAACCCGCCCGGCAAGTCGGGCTAATGCCTACGATTCGGGTGTGAGCGAGGCGATCGAGCAGTTCTTCGCGGCCGTACCGGTCCGCGCCCCGGAGGTGCTGCACGCCTCGCCCAGCGGCACCCTGCGCATCGACCTCTCCGACGGCCACCGCACCGAGCACTGGCTGGTGCGGATGTGGTGGGGAGGCGCCGAGGTCAGTCGGGGATCGGAGGGGGCCGACGCGGTCTGGTATTGCAGCTTTGGTCTTTTCGAACGGCTCATCACCGGCCGGACGCAGGCGCTTGCCGCGCTCTTCCGCAACGAGAGCACGTACGCCGGAAGCGTGATCTTGTTCCTCTCCTTCCGGCGCTTCTTCCCGGCCGCGCCCGGCACCCGCGACCCCCGCGAGGTGGCCCGTGAGCAGGTCAGGCGGGCCCGGTGAAAGACCTCGTCAGCATCCTGGACGGCAACACCTTCCTGGTCAGTGACCGGCACGGGGACGTCGAGCCGTCACTGGACTTCCCCACCGGCCTGTTCACCTTCGACACCCGGTTCCTCTCCACCTGGCTGCTGCTGCTCGACGGCGAGCGGCTGCACGCCCTCTCCATCGACGACGCCGAGTCCTACCGGACCCGCTACTTCCTGGTGCCGGGCGAGCCCACCCACTACCTGGACGCGAAGGTCTCGGTGATCAGAAGTCGGGCCATCTGCGGTGGCTTCGACGAGGAGATCACCGTGTTGAACCATTCCGGTGAGGAAGCGACGTTCACCGTCCGGATCGAGATCGGCACGGATTTCGCCGACCTGTTCGAGGTCAAGGACGTACTGCGCAAACGGGGCAGCAACACGGCACTCGTGAACGACGACTCGCTGCACCTGCGGTACGTCCGGGAGGCATTCCACCGGGAGACGGTGATCCGCAGCAGCGAGCCCGCGCGGATCGACAAGACCGGGATGACCTTCCCGATCCGGATCGAGCCGCACGGCGAGTGGACCACCCGGCTGACCATCTCCACGGTCATCTACGGTGCCCGCGGCGAGGACGTCCGCGCCCGGTTGCCGATCTCCGCCAGCCGGACGACCGCGGCCATCCAGGCCGACCACGCCGATTTCGTCGAGCAGGCGCCGAAGCTGGGCTGCGACTGCGAGCCGCTGGCCACCGCGTACCGGCGCAGCCTGGACGACCTGGCCGCGCTCCGGTACGAGTCGCTCACACTCGGCGTCCGCCTGCTGGCCGCCGGGCTGCCCTGGTTCATGACGTTGTTCGGGCGGGACAGCCTCATCACCTCGCTGCAGGTGCTGCCGTTCCTGCCACAACTGATCCCGCCGACGCTGCTGGTGCTCGCCGGCCTGCAGGGACACCGGATCGACGACTTCCGGGACGAGGAACCCGGCAAGATTCTGCACGAGCTGCGGTACGGCGAGAGCGCCGGCTTCGAGGAACAACCCCACTCGCCCTACTACGGCGCGGCGGACTCGACAGCTCTGTTCGTGATCCTGCTCGACGAGTACGAGCGGTGGACCGGTGACGTGGAGATGGTCGGACGGCTGGAGTTCGCCGCGCGGGGCGCGCTGGCGTGGCTCGACTCGTACGGCGACCTGCTCGGCACCGGGTACATCTGGTACCAGACCCGCAACCCGCGCAACGGCCTGGAGAACCAGTGCTGGAAGGACTCATGGGACGGCATCTCCTACGCTGACGGCCGGCTACCGGGCTTCCCCCGGGCCACCTGCGAGTTGCAGGGCTACGCGTACGACGCCAAGATGCGCGGCGCCCGGTTGGCCCGGCTGTACTGGAACGACCCGCAGTACGCCGACCGGTTGGAGCAGGAGGCCGCCGCGCTGAAGGAACGGTTCAACCGGGACTTCTGGCTGCCGGACCGGGAGTACTACGCGCTGGCCCTGGACTCCGACGGCAGCCCGGTGGACGCGCTCAGCTCCAACATGGGGCACCTGCTCTGGAGCGGCATCGTGGACGAGTCACGGGCCGGCCGGGTCGCCGAGCACCTGCTCGGTCCGCGGCTCTTCTCCGGCTGGGGCGTCCGTACCCTCGCCGACGACCAGGGGCGATACAACCCGATCGGCTACCACGTCGGCACGGTCTGGCCGTTCGACAACTCGATAATCGCGTGGGGGTTGTGGAAGTACGGCTTCCGGGAGGAGGCCGGGCGGATCTGCGATTCGATGCTCCAGGCATCGCGTTACTTCGACGGCCGGCTGCCGGAGGTCTTCGCCGGGTACGAACGCGAGTTGACCGAGTACCCGGTGCAGTATCCCACCGCGTGCAGCCCGCAGGCGTGGTCGGCGGGCACGCCGATGCTGCTGCTGCGGGTCATGCTCGGGCTCGAACCACAGGGCGATCACCTGATCATCGACCCGCACGTGCCCTCCGGGATGGGCCGGGTGGAGCTGCTGGACATCCCCGGCCGGTGGGGTCAGGTGGACGCGCTGGGCCGCAGCCGGACCCAGGAGGACGAGCCGATCCGACCGGACTGACGGTCAGCCGGCGCAGCCGGTGGTGGCGGCCACCCGGATCCCGTCCGGGTGCAGGTCGGCCAGCACCGCCACGCCGTCGCGCCGGTAGGCGTACACCTCAGGGGTTTCCACCACAGGCGTGCCGCCGGCCAGCGGCGCGAGCGCGGCCTGCGGCGATGCTGCCGGCTCGCCCGCAGCGGACCAGGCGGTACGCGCGTCACCTCCGCCGGGGCAGGGCGCGGTCACCACCGTCTCAGGGGCGGCGCTCGTGCCGCCGAGGGCGCGCAACGCCTCGGTCAACGCGCCGACCTCAGCGCCGGTGCCGCCCGCTTCGGGTCGGGCGTAGCCGTCGCCGATCGGGCGGCAGCCGGTGCCGACGTGGAACCTGATCCGGCCGTCGGCGACCGGCCGGCCCTGCACGACGACGAACTCGCCGGCGTCGGCCCGCAGCCGTGGGCCGTCGGAGGTGACCCGGACCCCGGCTCGCCATTCCGCCGGCAGCCGCTCGGCGACCCGTTCCAGCAGGCTGCGCTCCTCGCCGCCGGCCACCGCCACCTCGACCTCACGGCGCAGCGTCGCCCCGTCGGCGAAGGGCGTGACCCGGCAGCCCCGGTCCACCTCGGGCGGGGCCAGCGCCGGCACCGCGTCGGACGCCGCCGCGACCAGTTCACCGATCGCGTTGTCGACCACCGAGCCGGCCTCGGCCAGGGTGCGCTGCTCGCGCACAGTGGGTGGGTCGTTGCGGGTCGAGTACCAGGTGAGCCCGGCCAGCAGCACCGCCCAGGCCACGGTCAGCGCGATCAGCCAACGCGGCCACCGCGTACCGTCCGCCGGTGGTCGGGGACCTGTCGGTGGGGCGTACCCCGGGGAGACTGCACCGCTCACCGCGCCATGGTGTCATGGGCGGGCCATCCCTGTTCAGGACTGGTCGGGGGGTGGGCTCAGGCGGTAGCCGACACCGCGGACCGTCTGCACCTGCGGCCCGTCGGGCAGGGCCCGCAGTTTGCGCCGGAGTCGCTTCACCGCCGAGTGCAGGATGGCCGTGTCACCGAGGTAGGCGCCGCCCCAGACGGAGGCGAACAGCCGCTCGTAGCTCCACAGGGTGACCGGTGGGCCGGCCAGCCGGGCCAGCAGCTCGCGCTCGGTACGCGTCAGCCCCATCGGTACGCCCCGCCAGGTGACCAGGTGTCCGGCGCGATCGACCACGAGGTCGCGCCAGTCGTCCGTTGGTGGTGCCGGCTCGCCCGCACCGGCGTCGGGTCCGACGGTCTCGACCGGTGGTGCGGGGAACATCGCCCGGAGCTGGGCCAGATCCGCGCAGATCACCAGCGGCCCCACCCCGTCGAGCCGCTGCATTACCCGCTGGCGGACGGAGGCGTCGGCGCTGACGCAGACCAGAATCGGAATCTCTCCACCGGACACGCTGCCTCCCCAAGAGCACCGCGCTGACCTGCGACTTCCCACCCATTGACAGCGACAAGCACCGATGGCGCCCGCCCACTCAGCCTAACGGTCAGGATCGCGACCCGTCACTGACCGAGTACTGACCGACGCCGCCCATTGATCACCGACCACCTCGGGCAAGAGCATGACTCTCAGCGGGCGGGAGTTCACCGATAGTCACCCGTGTCGCCCCCGACCGCTCCGCGACGGCGCAGCCCGATACGCGGATGTGCGGACCCGAACGGATCGGGACCGACGACGTGGGGGAGGAAGCTTGTTCACAACACGATCCACCCGGTGGCGGGCGGTGGCGCTGCTGACCGCCGCCGTGCTGGGTGTCACCGCCCAGCCCGCGCTCGCCGCGCCGGCCCCGGATCCGGCACCGTCCCGGGCCACCATCGACCCCGGCCTGCTCGACCGCCTCGACGCCACGCCCACCGCGACCTTCCTGGTGTACCTGCGGGAGACCGCCCCGCTCACCCAGGCGACTCAACGCAGTGATCCCGACGGCCGGGCCCGTGCCGTGCACCAACTGCTCACCAGCACCGCCACCCGTACCCAGCACGACCTGCGCACGATGCTCGACGAGCGGAAGGTGCCGTACACCGCGTACTGGATCACCAACGCGCTGCGGGTGGAGGGCGACAAGGCGCTGCTCGACGAGATCGCGCGCCGCCCCGAGGTAACCAGGATCGCCCCGAGCCGCAGCTATCCCCTGGTGCAGCCCACCACCACCGCCACGACCCGGGCCCGCACCGCCGCCGTCGAGTGGGGACTCACCCACATCGGTGCGCCCCAGGTGTGGGACGAGTTCGCCGACCGGGGCGAGGGCGTCGTGGTGGCGAACATCGACACCGGAGTCCGGTACGACCACCCCGCGCTTGTCGGCTCCTACCGAGGCAACACGTCAGGCAGCTTCGACCACGCCTACAACTGGTTCGACCCGGCCGGGATCTGCCCCAGCGCCGCGCCCTGCGACAACAACGACCACGGCACCCACACCATGGGCACGATGGTCGGCGACGACGGTGCCGGCAACCAGATCGGCGTCGCGCCCGGTGCCCGGTGGATCGCCGCCAAGGGCTGCGAGTCGGACGAGTGCACCGACGCCTCCCTGCTCGCCGCCGGCCAGTGGGTGCTCGCCCCGACCGACGCCTCCGGTCGCAATCCACGACCGGACCTGCGGCCCGACATCGTCAACAACTCCTGGGGCGGTGACGGCGATGATCCGTGGTACCAGCAGACCGTCGCCGCCTGGCGGGCGGCCGGCATCTTCCCGGTCTTCTCCGCCGGCAACGACGGCCCGGCCTGCGGCAGCGCCGGCTCCCCCGGCGACTACACCGAGGCGTACGCGGTCGGGGCGTACGACGCCAACGGCAACATCGCGAACTTCTCCGGCCGCGGCAACGGCACCGATCCGCTGAAGCCGAACATCGCCGCCCCCGGCGCCGGCATCCGCTCCAGCGTCCGCACCGGCGGCTACGCCTCGATGAGCGGCACCTCGATGGCGGCCCCGCACGTCGCCGGCACGGTGGCGCTGCTCTGGTCGGCGGCACCGAGCCTGCGCGGTGACCTGGACGCCACGGCGGAACTGCTGGACCGGACCGCCCGCGACGTCGACGCCACCACCTGCGGTGGCACCCCGGCCGACAACAACGTCTTCGGCGAAGGGCGGTTGGACGCGTACGCCGCGGTGCGGGATGCGCCTCGCAGCGCGATCGGCCGGATCACCGGCGTGGTGAGCGACGCGCGTGGCGGTGACCCGGTCGCCGGCGCGACGGTGAGCGACGGCACCCGCAGCACCACCACCGGCCCGGACGGCCGGTACGCGTTGAGCGTGCCGAGCGGCGAGACCACACTCGCGGTACGCGCCTACGGCTACGCCGCCCAGTCGGCGACCGTCACCGTGCCCGAGAACGAGGCCGTCACCCAGCACTTCACCCTGGTCGCGACCCCTACCGTCACGGTGAGCGGCCGGATCACCGACGGCTCCGGTCACGGCTGGCCGCTGTACGCCAGGATCGAGGTGACCGGCCGCCCCGGAACGATCTTCACCGATCCGGTCACCGGGCGCTACTCCTTCACCGTGCCGGGCAACGCCTCGTACCGGCTCACCGTCACCGCCCGGTACCCGGGCTACCGCACGGTTTCCCGCGAGGTGCCGGTGGGCGACGACGACACCACCGTCGACCTGACCGTGCCGGTCGATGCGGCCTGTACCGCCGCCGGCTACACCGGCCGGTTCGGCGAGCCGCTGCTGCGCGAGACGTTCGACGGCGCGAGCACCCCGGCGGGCTGGACGGTGACCAACCGCACCGCCTCCGGCGGCTGGGTCTTCAACGATCCGCGCTCGCGCGGCAACCTCACCGGCGGATCCGGTCGGTTCGCGATCATCGACAGCGACGCGCTCGGCAGTGGCAACACCCAGGACACGGACCTGATCACCCCGCCGCTGGACCTCTCCGGCAGCACCGCACCTGTGCTGCGCTTCCGCAGCGACTGGCGGGCGGTCGGGCTCAGTGACACGGCCGACATCGACGTCTCCACCGACGACGGCGACAGCTGGACCAACGTCTGGCACCAGACCGCCAGCCGACGCGGGCCACGGGTCGAGGAGGTGCCGCTGACCCCGGCGGCGAACGCCTCCGCCGCCCTGGTCCGCTTCCGCTACAAGGGCACCTTCGCCTGGTGGTGGCAGGTGGACGAGGTGGAGGTGGTCAACCGCGAGTGCTCGCCGGTGCCCGGTGGGCTGGTGGTCGGCACCACCACCGACCGCACCACCGGCGCCGCCCTCAACGGGGTGACCGTGGTCAGCGACGACCGGCCGCAGGACCGGGCGGTGTCGGCGGCCACGCCTGACGATCCGGGTGAGCCGGACGGCTTCTACTGGCTCTTCTCCGGCCTGACCGGCACCCATCCGTTCACTGCCAGCCGGACCCCGTACACGCCGGTGACCAGGAACGTCGCGGTCGTCGCCGACAGCGTGCGGCGGGCCGATCTGGCGCTCGCCTCCGGCCGGTTGACCATCAGCCCGGCCACTATCGAGTCGCACCAGCCGTACGGCAGCACCCGCACCACCCGGGTGACCGTACGCAACACCGGCACCGCCCCGGCCGAGGTGGAGCTGGTGGACCGGTCCGGCCACTTCGACCTGCTCAAGCAGGGTGGCGCACCGCTGCGTGAGCAGAAGCTGAAGGGCATCAGCAAGGCCCGCACCGGCATCGCGTACGGCGCGGCCGCTGCCGAAGCCGCACCGACCGCCGCGGACGAGTGGAGCGAGATCACCCGACTGCCGGCAGCGGTCTACGACAACGCGGCCGCCTGGCTGGACGGGAAGGTCTACTCGGTGGGTGGTGGCGGTAGCACCGGCACCGAGCGCAAGGCATGGGCGTACGACCCCGCCAGCAACGCCTGGTCGGCCCTGCCCGACCTGCCGACGACACGCTCCAAGCCGGCGGTCGCCGCGATCGGCGGCAAGCTCTACGTGATCGGCGGTTGGGGAAGCAGCGGTGTCAACGCCGCTGTCGACGTCTTCGACCCGGCCGTGGGCAGCTGGAGCACCCTGCCCGGGGTGACCAACCCGGCACCGACGGCGGCGGCCGGAACTGCCGTGCTCGACGGGAAGGTCTACCTGGTGGGTGGCTGCGCCGACACCACCTGCACGGACTCGAACCAGCTGGTGGTCTTCGACCCGGCGACCGGGTCGTTCGCCACCCGCGCCGCCTATCCGCACCCGGTGTCCTGGCTGTCCTGTGGCGGGATCGGCGCGGCGGTCTACTGCGCCGGTGGCACGGGCGAGACCGAGTACACCGACGCCTACCGGTACGACCCGGTGAGCGACAGCTGGAGTCCGCTGCCGCCGCTGCCCCTGGAGCTGTGGGGCTCGCAGTACGCGTCAGCCGGCGGGATGCTGGTGCTGGCCGGCGGCGTGACGGCGTCGTCGACCACCGTCACCAACCGCACGGTCGGCTTCGATCCGGTCGCCGGGGCCTGGCGTGACCTGCCCAACGCCCGATTCGGCAGGTACCGGGGCGCTGCCGCGTGCGGCGCGTACAAGATCGGTGGTTCGCCCAGTTCCTTCGTCGGCAGCGCGGACAGCGAACGGCTCGACGGTCTGGAACTGTGCGCGGCCGACGCGGACCTGCCCTGGCTCAGCACCGCGCCGACCACCTTCACGCTGGCCCCGGGGGCCTCCCGGACGGTGACCGTCACGCTCACCGCCACCGCCGCGGCCGGCGTCGACCAGCCGGGCCGGTACGGCGGCGAGTTGGCTGTCGTCTCGGACACCCCCTACCCGGTCAGCCCGGTGTCGGTGGAGATGAACGTGTCACCACCGGCCAGCTGGGGCAAGATCCAGGGCACCGTCACCGGCACCACCTGTGGCGGCGTCACGGTCGGCATCCCGGCGATCGTCCGGGTGAACCTGATCTCGGCCGGCACCGGCACCACCCTGACCGCGGCCGGCAACGGTCGCTACGCCTGGTGGCTGCCGAAGGGCCGGTACGAGGTGATCGTCGCCAAGGACGGCTGGGTGCCGCAGGTGCAACGGCACCGGATCGAGGCGGGCATCGTCGGCACCCTCGACTTCACCCTCCAGCCGGCCTCGACCTGCACCAGAGCCACCGGCATCTGATCCCTTCACACCACGGTGGCCGTCGGTCCGTCCGGACCGGCGGCCACCGTTGCCGTTTGGCCTACCGCACCCGCTTCGGGCGACTGTCACCAAGGCGACAGCGGCACACCCTAACGGACCACTCAATCGATCACTGTTAGTGGCAAGACTTGTGCGATCTGTCGAATTCATCGCAGGAAGGCGATAACGTGGCGCTGACAGCGACTTCGCCACCGGCGAGAGGAGCAGCGATGGGCACGGCCATCGTCAAGACTCCCGAAGAGCTGCGAGAATGGCGCGCCCGCCTCCTTGATCGGGTGCACATGTCCAAGGAGACACTGTACGACCTGGGTCGGAACTTCGAGCTACGCCCCGACGAGCGCAACGTCTACGAGATGGTTCGATCGATCGACTATCTGCTCGGCGATGACGAAAGCTGACGGCAGCACCTCCACCGATCTGATCAGACTCGCGAGCGAGTTCGCGGACAACATCACCACCCGGGTTCACCGCGTGGTGAAGACCGAGAAGGCGCTCTCCGCGCTGCACCGAGGGGTGGCGAGAGGCGATAGCGGAGGGCCGCGAACAGTGGCGCCAACTCCAACTACTCTCGGCGGTGCGGGACGCGCCAGCGATCGCCGCCAAGGCCCTCGAAGACCTCGAATACAAGGTTGTTCCGCCCGCGTCTGAGCCAGCACCGAATCCGAGCAGGATGCGAGCGTACTGAGAGCCGCTCTGCTCCCGGTCGCCGGAACTGGCTCGTGGTCCGGGGTCCCGCGGCCGCGTGCGGCTCCACCATGCCCGACCAACCGGACAGCGCCCCGGCTCGGCTATGCCCCTGCTCTCCGGCGGCGGCCGCGCTCGGCCGCAGCGGTATCCGCCGGTGGGCCGAACGGACGAAACCAGAGATCACATTTGGCGCTCGACAAATTGTCACCTAGCGTTACCGGCGCGCCTCAACGTGAGCGGCGTTCATATCCCCTCCTGCCTGCGGATAGTCGCCCATGCCGGAAGTCTTGCTCGTCGCGACCGTTACTGTCGGTGCGCTCGTCCTGATCCTCATCGTGGGCTCCTTCGGGTACGGTTTCGTCCGCCCCGAGGCAGCCGACCTCCCCCGGCACGTGATCCGCCCGCCACGCTACGGACCGGTACGTCCCGACCAGGTGGCGATCCTGATCGCCTGCCGCAACGGCGCCGCCACCATCACCGAGACGATCCGGGCCGCCTGCGCCACCGGCAGCAACGTGTACCTGGTCTCCGACGCCTCCACCGACGGCACCGCCCAGCTCGCCGAAGCGGCCGGCGCCCGGGTGCTGTCCCTGGCGCGCAATGTCGGCAAACCGGCCGCCCTGCACGCCGCGTACGCCAACTTCGACCTCGGTACGCGCTACCGCGCGGTGGCCATCCTCGACGACGACGTGGTGGTCGCACCGGATTTCGTCACCGAAGCTCTGGTCGAGTTGACCGAGGAGGTCGGGATCGCGGTGGGCCGCAACGTCACCTGGTGGCCACCGGAGCGACGGTGGAATCCGTGGCTGGCCAAGCGGGCGTACAGCTACTGGATGTACCAGGCGGTGACCCGCCGCATCCAGAGCCACTTCAACGTGATGAACTGCATCTCCGGGTCGAACTCCGTCTACCGGACCGAGCTGCTGGACCTGCTCCTGCCCCAGCAGCCGCCCTACATCGTCGACGACACCTACTGGGTGCTGGAGACCCACCGACGCAACCTCGGCCGGGTCGTCTACGCGCCCCGCGCGCTGGCACATCTCCAGGACCCGACCACGCTGCCCGACTGGTACCGGCAGAACCTGCGCTGGATGTGGGGCACCTTCCAGGGGATCATCGGCCACCGGGTCGGACGGCAGGTCAGCCGCTTCGACTTCGCGTACGTCCTGCTGATGCTGCACTGGCTGCTCTACGTGGCGGGCGGCCCGCTGACCCTCTGGCTGCTCGCCACCGCCGGCCCCGGACTGCTGGCCGGGCTGGCGCTGCTGCTGGTCGGGCAGGGAGTGTGGGTGCTCATCGCGGCCTGGCGGCTGCGCCACCCACAGCTACCGCTCTTCCTCCCCATGATCATCTTCGCCGACCTGCTGTACCGGGTGATCCTGGTACACGCCCTGGTGAAGGCGCTCCGCCGCCCGACGGTGGACCGGTGCGTCTGGGACTCCCCAGCCCGCATCGCCGTCGGCGCCAAGGGTTGAGGGGAGGTGAAAGCATGACCGCACATCAGGACCTCCCGCTGACCGGGGCCTCGACGGCCGCCGTCGGCCTGGTCGGCAGCATCCTGCTGGGGCTCGGCGCCCTGTTGGTGACCGTCGCCAGATGGGGCGCCAAGACCCGCCGCAAGATCGGCTGATCCCGCCTCCGCCAGCACCTGTCTCTTATAAACATCT
>NZ_POTX01000133.1 GCF_003236305.1 Micromonospora endophytica
GCCACCCCCACCGCCGCCACCTGCCTACGCTGCCGGCTACGGCCTGCCGCCCTGGTACGGGCCGCGGCCGCCCGGCCCGTGGCCCCCGCACCGCTGACACCGCCGGCCTGCGCCCTGGGGCTGCCCACTGCCGGTGGCCGCCGCGACGGCGGCCACCGTCCGAGCTTGTCAGGCCATCAGCCTGGTGAGGAAGTCACCCAGTCCCTGCGCCATCATCATCAGCGCGCCGCCGATCGCGCGGAACATCTCCGCGGCACCCTCGGGCCGGAAGGCCATGAAGTAGATCAGGAACGCGAGGCTTCCCCAGGCCAGCACCTTCTTCACTAATACCGGCATCGTCCCTCCCCAGGCCGGTGGTGCGGCTGGCTTCCCGCCGGGGAGCGTGGCAAACGACGCGGGGGAGAACGACGCCCGTCGGCTCACAGGTAGAGCCCGGTGGCGTCCTCCTCGACCCGTTCGGCGGCCACCGCGTGCACGTCGCGCTCGCGGAGCAGCACGTAGCCCCGGCCGTGCAGCTCGACCTCGGAGCGGTCGTCGGGGTCGAAGAGCACCCGGTCGCCGGAGACGATGGAGCGGACGTGCGGTCCGACTCCGACCGCGGTGGCCCACGCCAGGCGCTTGCCCACGGCGGCGGTGGCCGGGATGACGATGCCGGCGGTGGAACGCCGCTCACCGTCGTTCCCCTCCATCCGGACCAGCACGCGGTCATGCAGCAGCCGGATGGGCAGGCCGGAATCGAGGTTCTGGTCGGCTGTCACGTCGCAGACGCTACCGTGCCGGCTCCGGCCCGCCGTCGGTGGTCACCCGGGTTGCGGAACAGCCGGTCTGGGCAAGGTATGGCGGAACTGCCCTACCGTGAGCTGCTCGGGCGTATCCTGTCCGACCTGACGCTGTGCGCGGGGCCAACCACACACGGGGAGGTGCGCTTGAGCCGGTTCGAGCGGATGCGCGGGCGGCTGCGTCGCGCGTACGAGTCGGGACGGGAGTCGGTTCGCGCTGGGCGGAACACCCCAGCCGACGTGCCCGAACCCGCCAGGATGGCCTCGCCGTCGAGCCCCGGGCCAGCGGCGCCGCCGGCTGCCACCGTGGTCGGCGCGGAACCTCCGGCCGCCCTGCACAACTCCACTGCCAGTCGGGACGACGCGGACGTGCCGCACGCGCTGCGGATCGCCGCCGCCTGGTCGTGGCGGTTGATCGTCGTCGGCGTCGTCTTCTGGGCGTTGCTGAAACTGGTGAGCACGATCAGCATCGTGATCATTCCGGTCGCGGTGGCGCTGCTGCTGTCGGCGCTGCTGGCGCCCGCGGTCGGCTGGCTGCTGCGGGCGCGACTGCCGAAGTCGCTGGCGACCGCGGTGGTGCTGGTCGCCGGGCTGGCCGCGGTGATCGCGACGCTGACGCTCGTGGTGAACGAGTTCATCAAGGGCGTCCCGGAACTGGCCGCCAAGTCGACCCAGGGCCTCCAGCAGATCCAGGACTGGCTCAAGACCGGACCGTTGCACCTGTCCGACAACGACCTTGACCGGTACCTCACCGAACTCCAGCAGTGGGTCAACAACAACACCGAACGCTTCACCAGCGGCGCCCTCTCCACCGCCGCGACCCTGGCCGAGGTGCTGACCGGCACGGTGCTGGTGCTCTTCGCCACCTTCTTCTTCCTGCGTGATGGCAACATCATCTGGCGCTTCCTGGTCCGGCTGCTGCCGGTGGCCGCGCGGTGGAAGGTCGACGACGCCGGCCGGGCCTCCTGGGCGACCCTCGTCGCCTACGTCCGGGCGACGGTGCTCGTCGCCTTCATCGACGCCGTCGGCATCGGCATCTTCCTGGTCATCTTCGACATCCCGTTCGCTTTCCCGCTGGCCGCCCTGGTCTTCCTCGGCGCGTTCATCCCGATCGTCGGTGCCACGCTCTCCGGCGGGGTGGCGGTGCTCGTGGCGCTTGTCGACAGCGGACCGGTGACCGCGTTGATCATTCTCGGTGTGGTGATCGGTGTGCAGCAGGTGGAGGGGCATGTCCTCCAGCCGCTGATCATGGGCCGGGCGGTCGCCATCCATCCGCTCGCGGTGATCATCGGTCTGGCCGCCGGTGTGGTTCTCGCCGGGATCACCGGCGCGGTGGTCGCGGTGCCGGTGATCGCGGTGCTCAACACGGCGGTGCGCCGGCTCGCCGCGCGTACCGTCCCGGACACCCCGCCCGACGCGGTGGTCGTCGCCTCCCGCGCACCCTGACCCCAGTTGTGTTGATCAAGAAGTTCTGGTCTTCCGAGAGCCGGATCGAGACGCAAACTTCTTGATCAACAGGGTTGGCGGGGCGAGGGGTCAGTTGTCGGCGAGCCGGGTCAGGGCGCCCCGGACCACCTCCGGGCGGGTGGTGTACCAGAACGGCGGCAGCGAGCGGCGCAGGAACGCCCCGTAACCCCGGGCGGTCTCCAGCCGGGAGTCGAGCACGGCCACCACCCCCCGGTCACCGGTGGCCCGGATCAGCCGGCCCACGCCCTGGGCCAGCCGGACCGCCGCGATCGGGACGCTCACCGCCGCGAAGCCGGAACCGCCCTGCGCGTCCACTGACGCCGCCCGCGCGGCGGCCAGCGGCTCGTCGGGGCGGGGGAAAGGCAGCCGGTCGATCACCACCAACTGGCACGAGTCGCCCGGCACGTCGACGCCCTGCCAGAGGGACATCACCCCGAACAGGCAACTGGACCGTTCCTCCCGGAACCGGCGGACCAGCAGCGGCAGCGCCTCCTCACCCTGCAACAACACGGGCAGGTCGGTCCGCGCGCGCAGCAGCTCCGCGGCCTGCTGCGCGGCTCGCCGGGAGGAGAACAAGCCGAGGGTACGACCACCGAGCGCGGTGACCAGCTCCAGCAACTCCTCCCCAGCCGCGTCGGGCAGCCCGGAGACACCGGGGCGGGGCAGATGCGCGGCCACGTAGAGGATGCCCTGGCGGGGGTAGTCGAACGGGGAGCCGACGTCCAACGACCGCCACCCGGAGCCGGAGTCGGTGGCGACGCCGCCGGTGTCCGTACGCTCGCCGCCCGCGCCTTTCCCGCCGGCCGGCGCCGCGGTCCCGACCGGATCGGCGGTGGCCGGTTTGCGGGACGCCTCGGCCAGGGCGGTGGCAGCCGGCGACGGTGGGCCCGGCGGGGGTGCTTCCAGCCCCAGCGACCGGGCCACCGTGTCGAACCGGCCGCCCAGGGTCAGCGTGGCCGAGGTGGCCACCACGGTCCGCTCGTCGTAGAGGTGGGTGGCGAGGGTGCCGGCGACCGAGAGTGGCGCCACCACCAGGGCCCGCCGGCCGGTGGCGTCGTTGCGTTCCACCCAGGCCACGTCGTGCTCCGCCTCCTCCAGCAGGCGCTGCGCGGTGCTGGAGAGCTCGTCGAGGACGGATTTGGCCTGCTGCTTGCGTACCGGGTCGGGGTCGTCGGCCTTGATGTCGCCGATGCCGTCCAGGGCCGCGCGGGTCGCGGCGTCCAGCATCGTGCACGCCTCCCGCAGCGGGTCGGGCAGGCCGCTGGTGATCCGCCCGACCGGTGCCTCGGCCAGCCCGACCGCGAGGGCGTCGCCGGCCGCGGTCAGCGCCTCCGCCGTCTCCGGACGCAGCAGCGGGCGGGCCCGGCGGGCGCTCCGGTCGATCAGCTCGGGGGTCAGCTCCGCCTGGGCCGCCGAGGAGACCCGGTCGGCCAACTCGTGGGCCTCGTCGACGACGAGCAGCTTGTGCGGCGGGACGATGTGTCGTCCGGCGATCATGTCGACCGCGAGCAGGCTGTGGTTCGTCACCACGATGTCGGCCTCCCGGGCCCGGGCCCGGGACGCCTCCGCGAAGCACTCCGCGCCGTACGGGCAGCGGGCCGCGCCCACACATTCCCGCGCCGGCATGGAGGCCAGTCGCCACGCCTGGTCGTCGACGCCGGGATCCAACTCGTCCCGGTCACCGGTCTCGGTCTCCAGCGCCCAGTCCCGCAGCCGTTGGATCTGTTTGCCGAGCCGGCCCGCCTCGCCGAGCCAGCGGGTGCCGCCACCCGGCTTCTCGGCCGGCGCGTCGAAGAGCGTGTCGACTGGCTCGTCCTCCGAGGAGTTCTCCAACCGGGCCAGGCAGAGGTAGTGGTGCCGGCCCTTGAGCACCGCGAAGGTGGGTCGTCGCCCGAGCAGCGGCTCGACGGCGTCGGCCAGCCGGGGCAGGTCGTGCTCGACGAGCTGGGACTGCAACGCCAGGGTGGCGGTGGAGACCACCACCGGCCCGTCCACGGTGAGCGCGGGGGCGAGGTACGCCAGGGACTTGCCGGTGCCGGTGCCGGCCTGCACCAGCAGGTGCTCACCGGCGGCCACACACTCCTCGATCGCGGTGGCCATCTGCTGCTGCCCAGGTCGGGCCGCGCCGCCGGGCACCGCGCCGACGGCGGCGGCCAGCAGGTCCGCGCCGCTGGGCCGGGCACCCCGGCGACGGGTCTTGGCGCTTGTCGAGGCGAAGCCGGCGGTGGTGCGGGGCGGGGTCACCGTGGCACGGTACCGGCCGGGGCTGACCGGGTGGCGTACCGATCGCCGTGTTGCCGCGTCCCGCGACGGGACACCTACTCGTTGTCCGCTATATTCCCGACGGCGAGTCCTGGGCGGAATCGGCTAGGGTGCGACTCATGCCGAGCGATGTGGTCCGGGTGGTCTACCGCAAGTACGACGGCAGCATGCACCGCGACTACCCGGCCCGTCGGCTGGCCGAGGACGACCTCGGCGTCTGGCTCGGCGTGCCGGCCGGCACCAGCTCGGTCTACCACGGCCGGCCCTCGGTGGAGCAGATCCCGTTCGTCCTGCTGGTGCCGCACCACGCCTGGTGGACCGGCATGTTCAACCCGCCGCCGCGGACCAGCGAGGTCTACTGCGACATCGCCAGCCCGGCGCGCTGGGAGGGTGACGACACGGTGCACCTGATCGACCTCGATCTCGACGTGGTGCGCCGGCGGGAGACCGGCCTGGTCGAGCTGCGTGACGAGGACGAGTTCGCCGAGCACCGGGTCCGCTTCGGCTATCCGGACGACCTGGTGGTGGCGGCCGAGGCGGCGTCGCGTTGGCTGCTCGGCGCGCTCGGCGACGGCACCGAGCCGTTCGCCACCTCGTACCGCAAATGGCTGGCCCTGGTGGTCTGAGCAGCACCGCCCACCGCCACCGCACTCCTGCCGAGTGCGGTTCGCCACACCCGCCTCCGGGTATCCGGTCGATCGACAAGTCGGGGTGACGTGAGCGCCTGCTGGGATTGACGGGGCGGTGAAGGTGAACGGAAGTTGAACGGGTGGTGAATGGCGCCTGGCCAGGGGTGGGCCGCCGAATAGCCGCTCCGGGTGTTCCCTAGCATTCCCCTCAGCAGGGCGCCGACGGCGGCTCCCCACCCCTTCCACCGACACGACGAGGTCCGTGCAGTGAGGTTTTCATTCCGCCCCAACGAGGGCGCCTTCTACGAGCTCTTCACCAGGGCCGCGCAGAACCTGGTCCGGGGTACCGAGCTGCTCAACGAGCTCGCCCTGCCCGATGTCGAGGTGCAGTCGGTGAGCGAGCGGCTCACCGAGGTCGAGCACGACAGCGACCAGATCACCCACGACCTGTACAAGAAGATCAACTCCACCTTCGTCACTCCCTTCGACCGGGAGGACATCTACCGTCTCGGCTCGCTGCTCGACGACGTGATGGACCACCTGGAAGCGGTGGGCAACCTGCTGTACCTCTACGGGCTGACCAAGCTGCCGTCGCTGCCCCGGGAGATGCACGAGTTGGTGCACGTGCTCGACCAGCAGGCGAAGCTGACCGCCGAGGCGATGCCCCGGCTGAAGTCGATGAAGGATCTCGAGGACTACTGGATCGAGATCAACCGGCTGGAGAACGACGGCGACCAGGCGTACCGGATGCTGCTGGTGCGCCTCTTCTCCGGCGAGTACGACGCGTTGACCGTGCTGAAGATGAAGGAGGTCGCCGACGAGCTGGAGGCGGCCTGCGACGCCTTCGAGCACGTGGCCAACACCGTCGAGACCATCGCGGTCAAGGAGTCCTGATCCTGTGAGTCCCGAGCTCATCGCGGTGTTGGCGGTGATCGGGGTGGCCCTGGTGTTCGACTACACCAACGGCTTCCACGACGCCGCCAACGCGATCGCGACAAGCATCTCCACCCGGGCGCTCACCCCCCGGGTCGCCCTGGGCATGGCGGCGATCGGCAACTTCATCGGCGCCCACTTCGGTGCCGAGGTCGCCAAGACCGTCGGCAGTGGCCTGGTCGAGCTACCCACCGGTGTGTCCAGCCTCGGCATCGTCTTCGCGGGCGTGATCGGCGCGATCACCTGGAACCTCATCACCTGGTACTTCGGCCTGCCGTCGTCCTCCTCGCACGCCCTCATCGGCGGCCTGGTCGGCTCGACCGTCGCCGCGTCCGGCACCGTGCTCTGGACCGGCATCGGGGAGAGCGTGATCATCCCGATGATCCTGTCGCCGATGGTGGGTTTCATCCTCGGCTACATCGTGATGATCGCGGTGCAGTGGATCTTCCGGAACGGACACCCGGGCAAGCTGAACCGGGGCTTCCGCTGGGCCCAGACCGCCTCGGCGGCGGCCATGTCGGTCGGTCACGGCATGCAGGACGCGGCCAAGACCATCGGCATCGTGGTGCTCGCCCTCTTCGTCGGTGGCTACCAGGACGACGCCACCTACATCCCGGAGTGGGCGTTCTGGACCTCGGCGGCCGTGCTGGCGGCGGGCACCTACGCCGGTGGCTGGCGGATCATCCGGACGCTGGGCCGGAAGATCATCGACCTGCGCCCGCCGGAGGGCTTCGCGGCCGAGACCGTGGCCAGTGGCGTGCTCTACTTCAACGCACTGGTGCTCGGTGCCCCGATCTCGACCACCCACACGATCACTTCGGCGATCATGGGTGTCGGTGCCACCAAGCGGCTCTCCGCGGTGCGCTGGGGCGTGGCAGGCAACATCGTCGGCGCCTGGATCCTGACGTTCCCGGCGGCCGGCTCGATCGGCGCGATCATGTACTTCGTCGTCCGACCGCTTTTCAGCTAAGGAGGGGCCCCTTGTTAACGCCTCGCGTATAGCAAGGGGCCCCTGTTAACACTCAGAGATACGAGACGCCGATCTGGGCGCGGATGTCGTCGAGCAGCGCCATGATCTCCAGAGTGGCGGAGTGCGGCACCAGCGGGCTCTCGGTCAGCCCCTCGGCCAGGCAGCGCTGCACCTCGATGGCCTCGTACTGGTAGCCCGAGCCGACCAGCTCCTCGGTGATCGTCTCCGGCTCGGCACCGGACCGGTGCAGGGTGAACCCGCCCGGCCGGAAGAACGGTTCGGGCAGCTCGATCCGCCCCGCCGTGCCGGTGATCGACGCGGTCAGCCCGGACGCCCCCACCATGCCGCAGCTCAGCGTGGCGATCGCCCCCGAGTCGTACCCGAAGACCAGGCCGGTGTTCTCGTCCGTGCCCTCCGGGCCCAGCTTGGCCCAGGCCCGGACGTGCTGCGGGGTGCCGAGCAGCAGGTGCGCCAGGCTCACCGGGTAGACGCCGAGGTCGAGCAGCGCGCCGCCGCCGAGCGCGCGGGCCCGCATCCGGTGCTCGGGCGGGAACGGTCCTTCGACGCCGAAGTCGGCCCGTACGCCGGTCACCGTGCCGATCGCGCCGTCCGCGATCAACTCGCGGACCCGCAGGATGAGCGGGTTGCAGCGCATCCACATGGCTTCCATCAGGAAGACCCCGGCGGTGCGGGCGGTGTCGACCAGCTCGGTGGTGGTGGCCAGGTCGAGGGTGAAGGGCTTCTCCACGAGCGCCGGCCGGCCGGCCTCGAGGCAGGTCCGGGCCGCCTCGTAGTGGGCGGCGTGCGGGGTGGCGACGTAGATGACGTCCACCTCGGCGTCCGCGGCCAGTTCCGCCCAGGAGGCGTACGCCCGGGGTACGCCGTGCCGCTGCGCGAAGCGCTGCGCGGTCTCAGCGGTTCGTGAGCCGACCGCGACCAGTTCGGCCCCCGGCACCAACCGGAGGTCTTCGGCGAAGCGGGCGGCGATGTGGCCGGTGGCGAGGATGCCCCAACGAGTCATGGGGCGACGGTACCGAAGATCAATCGAGGGCTGTACTGGCCATCCACGGGTCGGGACTAGGCTGCGCGGATGACGATCGACCGCGGCTATCCGGCGCCACCCGCGCTGGCCGAGCACTTCCGTCGGTTTCACGCCTCCGGAGCCGCTCCGGCGGTGCCCCGGGTGGCGGCCACCGTGCTGCTGTTGCGTCCGGCGGGCGACGGCTTCGAGGTGTACCTGATCCGCCGGGTCGCGGCGATGGCCTTCGGTGGCATGTACGCCTTCCCCGGCGGCGGGGTCGATCCCTCGGACTCCACTGCCCACCTGGACTGGGCCGGGCCGGAACCCGCGGACTGGGGTGCCCGGCTGGGGCTGACGCCGCAGGCCGCGCAGGCGGTCGTCTGCGCGGCGGCCCGCGAGGTCTTCGAGGAGGCCGGAGTGCTGCTCGCCGGCCCGGACCGGGAGCGGGTGCTCGGTGACGTCAGCGACGACGGCTGGGAGGCCGCCCGGGTCGACCTGGAGCAGCGGCGCAGCGGCTTCGCCGAGCTGCTGGCGGGGCGCGGTCTCACCCTCCGGTCGGACCTGCTGCTGCCGTGGAGCCGGTGGGTGACGCCGGAGTTCGAGCCACGCCGGTTCGACACGTACTTCTTCGTGGCGTTGTTGCCGGAGGGGCAGCGGACCCGGCACGTCACCGGCGAGGCCGACCGCACCCTCTGGGTCCGTCCCGCCGACGCCTGCGACCGGGCCGGGGCCGGCGAGTTGACCATGCTGCCGCCGACAGTTGTCACGCTCGGCGAGGTGGCGGCCTGTGCCGACCTCGCCGCGGTGGCGCGGGCGGCGACGACCCGGGACGCCGCCACACCGATCACCCCGCGGCTGGACCTGAGCGGCGCGGACGGACCGCGGTTCTACCTGCCCTGACGGTGGTCCTCCGGGGGCGGTTGCCGCACCGGTCGGCGCAGCGGGCTCAGTCGCGCTGGTAGTGCACGTGCGCGGACCACCGCGCGAAGCCGAGCCGCTGGTAGAGGGCGACGGCGCCGGTGTTCGACTCGTCCACGTAGAGCATCACCCGGTCCAGGCCGCGTTGCTCGCGCAGGTACGCCAGCCCGGCAGTGGTCAAGGCCCGGCCGAGTCCGCCGCCGTGCGCGGAGGGCTCCACGCCGAGCACGTACACCTCGCCGATGCTCGCCGAACCGGGCCGCTCGTGCACCTTCGTCCAGTGGAAGCCGAGTAGCCGGCCGGTCGCCGACTCCTCCGCGAGCAGGAAGCCAGCCGCGTCGAACCACGGCTCGGCCAGGCGTACCCGCAGATCGTCGATGGTCCACCGGCCCTGCTCGGGATGGTCGGCGAAGGCCCGCGCGTTGAGCGCCAGCCACGCTTCGTCGTCGACGCCGGGGACGAAGGTACGCAGTGTGACCCCGTTGGGCAGCCGCGGCTCGGACAGCGGTGCGGTCAGCGGCCGACGCAGTTGCCAGAGCACCCGTGCGCGGCGGAAACCGAGGCCCACGGCGAGCGCTGCGGCTGAGGGGTGATCGCCGTGCGCCCAGGCTCGTACCGGTCGACTCGGTACCGCCTGCGGCGTCGCGCCAGCAGCGAAAGCGGAGACCTCTCGTCCCGGCGTGGGTCGGGCCAGCAGCTCCTGGGCCAGCGCCCGGCCGGTGCCCTGGCGTCGGTACGCCGGATGCACGACAAGCGCCACCCCGGCATCGGCCGCCGGGTCGTCGGTGTCCAGGTTGGCGTACCCGACAAGTGTCCCGTCCTCTGCCCAGGCGAGCAGGTGGGTCGCCGGGGTCCGGTCATCGCGGAGCCGGAGCAGCAGCTGCTCGTCCAGCGGGTCCGCGCCGTCCGCGTCGCCGGCCGCCCGAGCCAGCGCCAGCACCTGCGTGACCTGTGTCGGGTCGAGCCGCTCGGAGCCGTCGAGCCTGATCGTTCGCGCGCTCATTCCGCCACGCTATCCGGCGCGACGACAGCGCTGGGGTCAGGTTCCGCGCTTGGGTAGCGCCAGGACGGCGAAGCGGGCGCTGAGTGTCGGCAGGATGCTGTACAGCGCGTTCACTGTGCCCTGCCGGTTACCCCCCGCGTCGTGCAGCAGGACGATCGACCCGGCCCGTACCCCGGCGACCACCGAGGTCGCGATCTTGGTGGCGCCGGGGGCCCGCCAGTCGGACGGGTCCACCGTCCAGTGCAACGGCATCATGCCCAGCTCCCGGGCGACCGAGATGATGGGATAGGTCCAGGCGCCGCCGGGCTGGCGGTACCAGGCGATCGGCGCGTCCGGGACGGCGGCCCGGATCGCGGCACTGGTCCGGAGCAGGTCCGAGCGGATTCGGTCCGGTGAGCGTGAACCCAGCGTCACATCATGGTTCCAGCTGTGATTGCACAGCGTGTGGCCGTCGGCGACGATCTGCTGGATCAGCCACGGGTACGCCTCGGCGTTCTGGCCGACCACACAGAAGGTGGCGGTGACGTGATATTCCCGCAGGACCGCCAGCACCTGCGGGGTGTAGTCCGGGTTTGGTCCGTCGTCGAAGGTCAGGGCGACGGTGTCGGTGCCGGTGCTCATCCGGGTGCCCATCGGGCCGAAGTTGGGGTCGTCGTCCTGCCCCGGCTCGGAGTTCGGCGCGGGCGCACCGGTGGTGCCGGTGCCAGGTTCGGTCGGGGAGGGGGCGGACTGGTCGGCGTACTGCGGATGGTCGGCGCCGTTCGCGGTGACAGTGGAGTCGGTGTGGGGCGTGTCAGGTGCCAGGCTCTGGCCGAGCAGGTACACCGAACCCAGCACCGCCGACACCACGAACGTGATGATCCCGATCGCGCGTCCTGCGCCCCGGTGGTAACCCCCCACCGCCGCCCCTCCCGTTGGCCAACTCGAGAGTCACGATAAGACGCACGAGTCGACCAAAAGGGGCATACCGGAAATTATCCTTCGACGGTGAGGGGGCGTGCCGTGAGCTGCGCGTGCTCGGCAGCCTCCGACAGCGTCGTACGCGAGGACGGCACGACGAACTTGTAGCCCACCTGGCGCACCGTGCCGATCATCGACTCGTACTCCGAGCCGAGCTTGGCCCGCAGCCGACGAACATGCACGTCGACCGTTCGGGTGCCGCCGAAGTAGTCGTAACCCCAGACCTCGCGGAGCAGTTGGTCGCGGGTGAAGACCCGGCCCGGGTGCTGGGCGAGGAACTTCAGCAGCTCGAACTCCTTGTAGGTCAGGTCGAGCGGGCGGCCCTTGAGCTTCGCGGCGTAGGTGTCCGGGTCGATCATCAGCTCGCCGGCCCGGATCGAGCCGCCGGCACCGGCCGTGGCGTTGCTCAGCCGGCCGACCGCGAGCCGAAGGCGGGCCTCGACCTCGGCCGGACCGGCGGAGGCGAGGATGACGTCGTCGACTCCCCAGTCGGCGTTGAGGGCGATCAGGCCGGCCTCGGTCACCACCGCCACCAGCGGTACGCCGAGCCCGGTGGCGTGCAGCATCCGGCAGGTGGCGCGTGCCTCGCTCAACTCGGAGCGGGCGTCGACAAGTACGGCGTCGGGGCTCGGGCCGGCGACGAGCGTCCGCACGTCGCGAGGTGCGGTGCGGACCGAGTGCGGTAGCAGGTCCAGTGCCGGTAGCACTGCGGATGGTTCGCCTGCCCGTGCGGTAACCAACAGCAGGATCTCCACGATCACCTCCGTCCCGGCGGCCGGTGTGGCCGCTCGCGACCAGCGGCACTCCAGATGGGTGTGGCGCTGGGAACTTCCGTGGGTCCCGGCGTCGCTGACGGGCGGGTTTCGCGTTGAGCGTAACCGATCGCCCGAGCTGAGCCGGGGCGAGGTTTACCGTTTGCCCTTTCTGTCCCTGATCGTGGCGCAGGTTTTAACGTCGCCGAAACCGGAGGACTCGCGATTTGCGGCGGGTCTGGCACGATCGGTGGGTGCTTCCCTCCAGCTCGCCCGAGACCGGCCGTGATCCGTGGTCCGACGACGACCCGCCGCCACGGACCGGTCCGGCGGTCGAGACCGACGAGCGGCGACGTTCGGGTGGTCCGCGACGGCTGCGTCGGGGCGGCTCTCCCCGTCGGAGCGAGGACGCAGCCGACGCCGTCGAGGACGAGGAGGAAGAGCCACCGGTCGAGGTACGCCGGCAGCTCTCACTCGCCATCGGCGGCTTCGCCGTCCTGCTCGGCGTCGGATTGATCGTCGGGGCGCAGAGCTCCGGCCCGGGGCACCGGATGCCCTTCACCGTCGTGGTGTTCACCGTGCAGCTGCTGTTCCTGCTGGCCTGGACGATGGTGACCCGGCCACCGGCGCTCGCCGTGGTGCTCGGGGTGAACGCGGTGGTCGCCGTGGCGGCCGACGTCGTGGCGGTACGCAGCGCCGAGCCGAGGCTGGGCCCGCTCGGTTACGTGGCGATCGGCGGCGTGCTCGCCGCGGTGCTCGGTCAACTGATCCGCCGGGTGGACCGGGCCCGGGTGACCGACTCGCTGCGGACCACCACCACCATCACGTTGGGGGTGGTCGGGCTCGCCACGCTCATCGTGCTCAGTCGGATGCCCGCCGGCACTCAGACGATCACCGTCTGTCTCACCGCTGCCGCCGTCGCGCTCCTCGTGGCCCGGGCCGCCGACGCCGCCAAAGCTTGGCCGCGGCTGGCCCCCCAGGTGCCCAGAGGCGCGGCGGGCGTGGTCGGCGGGGCCATGGTGGGTACGTTGGTCAGCGCCCTGCTCGGCAGCTATCTGGTCCTGCCCTTCACGCCGACCAAGGCCGCGCTCATCGGCCTGGTCGCGGCGGTCGTTGCCGTCCTGGCCGACCTCGCCGTCGGGTACGCCGACGCGAGCCGGCGGATGGCGGGCGAGTTGCTGGCCGGGTGGGGGGTCCGGCACGTGCAGGGTCCGCTCGGCGCGGTCACGATGTTGGCGCCGGCGGCGTACCTGATGTGTCGACTGCTGCTCTAGGCACGGTTGAGGAATCGGGGCGGCGGGTACCACCGGTGCGCCGCAGGCGTGGCATCGATCCAGAACGAAGAAGACGTACGGCAGAACGGGTGAGGTGGCGTGGAGCACGAGCAGACGTACGGACGGCGACCGCGGCGACGGGGTCGCAAGCTGCTTATCGGGTTCGTCGTCCTGCTGCTCATCCTCGTCGGCCTGGTGGCCGTCGCCGACCGGGTGGCGGTGAGTGTGGCCGAACGCACGATCGCCGACGAGGTCAGCCAGCAGGTGGCCCAGCAGAACGCGCAGTCCGCCCCGCCCGAGGTCGAGGTGGCCGGCTTCCCCTTCCTCACCCAGGTCCTCGACGGCCGGTACGAGCGCATCTCGATCAGGCTGCGGGACGTGCAGGGCTCGGTGCAGGGTGACGCGGTGGCGCTGCCCAGCCTGAACGTGGACGCCCGCAACGTCAGCGCATCGCTGGACACGCTCCGCACCGGCCAGGGTGACGTGGTGGCCGAGACCGTCAACGGCACCGGCACCATCAGCTACCAGAGCCTCGCCGCCCTGCTGAACCGGGAAGGTCTGGCCCTCGCCGAACAGGGCGGCAAGCTCGCCGTCACCGCGCCGGTGGACATCCTCGGTCAGCGGCTGACTGTCACCGGCACCGCCGACATCGTCGTCGGTGAGCAGGGTGGGGTCGCGCTCAAGTTCGACAACCTGGACGCCGAAGGGCTGCCCGACGCGCCGCTGGCCCGCACCCTGGTGAACAACTTCGCGCGCAGCATCTCGGTGGACGTACCCCTGCCGGAGCTGCCGTTCGGGCTCACCGTCCGCGAGGTCGTGCCGCGCCCCGAAGGTCTCACGGTGACCGCCGACGCGCGGGACGTGCCGATCAACGCGGCCGGCTGACCCCGGGTAGGGCGTCCCGGATGCTGGTCGGCCCGCTGGAGATATCTGGGATCGCTGGTAGGCTCCCTGTCCATGGGGACGCTCCTCACCAAACGGCGCGCGGTCGACCTGTGCCGCGTGGCCACCTGCCTGTGTCGCTCCGTCATCTGACGGCGGGGCTGTCTCGGGCCGCATAGCGGCCATCGGCACTCAGGGGTAACGCGTACCTAATATCCCGGTGCACCCCACCAAAACGCCCGGCAGCGGCGCCGTCGCACGAACCCGTGATCCGTTCCTAGCTATGGGTCCCGCGCGTGGTGCGACACCTTCACAATCCACGACCTCCGCGCGCTGGCTCACCATCCATCCTCACCAGGGAGTGATCTGATGAGTCGCGACACCGCACTCGTCTCGGCCGAATGGGCCGAGAAGAACCTCGACGCCCCGGGCGTTGTCTTCGTCGAGGTCGACGAGGACACCTCGGCCTACGACACCGGCCACATCGCCGGTGCGATCAAGCTCGACTGGAAGACCGACCTCCAGGACCCGGTCCGCCGGGACTTCGTCAACAAGGCGCAGTTCGAGGCGCTGCTCTCCGAGCGGGGCATCAGCAACGACGACACCGTCATCCTCTACGGCGGCAACAACAACTGGTTCGCCGCGTACGCGTACTGGTACTTCAAGCTCTACGGCCACCGCGAGGTCAAGCTGCTCGACGGCGGCCGCAAGAAGTGGGAGCTGGACGCCCGGCCGCTGGTCACCGACGCGGTGACCCGCCCCGCCACCCAGTACGTCGCGCAGGAGCCGGACAACTCGATCCGGGCCTTCCGGGACGAGGTCGTCGCCGCGATCGGCACCAAGAACCTGGTCGACGTGCGCAGCCCCGACGAGTACGCTGGCCGGCTGCTCGCCCCCGCCCACCTGCCGCAGGAGCAGGCCCAGCGCGGCGGCCACATCCCGACCGCGATCAGCGTGCCGTGGTCCAAGGCGGCGAACGAGGACGGCACCTTCAAGTCCGACGACGAGCTGCGCAAGATCTACGGCGACGCCGGGCTGGACGACGGCAAGGAGACCATCGCCTACTGCCGGATCGGCGAGCGTTCCTCGCACAGCTGGTTCGTGCTCCAGGAGCTGCTCGGCCACCCCAACGTGAAGAACTACGACGGTTCCTGGACCGAGTACGGCTCGCTGATCGGCGTGCCGATCGTGCTCGGCGATGAGCCCGGGGAGGCGTGAGATGACTGCACCAGCAAGCGCTGCCACCGCCGCCGGCTGCGCCGCCCCGGACCAGGCCGCCCCGTTGCCCGCCAGCATCGACCTGGAGAAGGAGACCGTCATCACCGGCGTCGTCCGCTCCGCTCAGGGCGACGCGGTGCCGGGTGCGTACGTCCGTCTGCTCGACTCGACGGGTGAGTTCACCGCCGAGGTGGTGACCTCGCCGGCCGGGCAGTTCCGGTTCTTCGCCGCGCCGGGCAACTGGACCCTGCGGGCGCTCTCCCGCCACGGCAACGGCGACGCCGCCGTGACCGCGGGTCGAGGCGTCCACGAGGTGCCCGTCACGGTCACCGACTGACCCACGCTCTGATCGGCCACGTGGCCCGCATCCCCGTCCGGGGGTGCGGGCCACGAGCCGTTTCCCGGCTTGATCCACTCGGTTTCGGCGGAATGGCGGACTTCTCCCGCCCTGGCCACCGCCACTTCGCCGTGACGGCGGGCGGTCAGGACGGCGGGGACGGGCGGTGCGGTGGCGGGAGCAGGCGCCGTCGTGGTCCGGCCGCAGCAGGCAGCGCTGGCCGTGACCCATCAACCGGTCGCAGAAGACCTGATGCTGTACGTCCATCGCGCCCGCCACGGAGATCGTCGTCTCGCCCAGCACCAACTCCGGCAGGCAGCCGAGCGACCGGGTGAGTGCTCGGGCGAGCACGTGTGCGGCGGCCAGATCGGTCGCGTGCAGCGTCAGGTGAACGACGAAACGTGGTCGCTCCTCGATGCCGTTATCCCGCACTTCGATCACCTCTGTCGGAGGGTGGGCAGGTCGCCGGGCAGGTGGATCAGGTGGATCAGGTGGATCAGGTGGATCAGGTGGATCAGGTGGATCAGATGGTCGGGATGGATCGGCATGCTCGACCCACCCCGACCGGGGGATTGAGCCCTGCTCGTTGCCACGCGAGGAGACTCGTCGACGAACTTATATGAGGAATGCAAGGTATGCAAGGAAGTTGGATAGCTTGGCGCTCTTGTGTTCCTCGTGATCGAATTGGAGTTGCCACGCGAGGAGTGCCATGCCATCGACGCCGGATTACATCCGCATCTCGGACAAGATCATCGCCGACGTGAGGTCGGGGAAGTACAAGCCGGGCGGAAAGCTGCCCTCGATAGCTCAGCTCTGCGAGCAGTTCCAGGTCAGCCCGTCCACGATCCAGCTCGTCAACGTGCGACTCGAAGCTCTCGGAGTCATCGACCGACGGCAGGGCAAGGGTGTGTTCGTGACCGATCCGGGCACCTGGTTACGCAAGCCCTGACCAACCCGGGCCCCGCCCCCGCCGAGCCCGCAACATCGGGAACGTTGCTGCCTGACGCCCATGCCGTCCCGGCAATATCCGGGAAGATGCTGCCTCACACCGTCGTCGTGCCAGCAAGTTCGGGGAAGATGCTGCCTCGCACGGGTGCCGTGC
>NZ_POTX01000134.1 GCF_003236305.1 Micromonospora endophytica
GGGAGGGGTGGAGTGGGAACAAGGAGGGGTGTGGGTCGGTTGTACCGAGCGTCGGTGTGATCCAGTGTCCCCGGGCCTCACCTATATTGCCGTCGCGGAATACCGTTCGGCTGGAGCCGCGTCGCGCCACTCGCCGAGAGGCGACCTGCACACTGACACCCACGCGTCGCCCCCGGTCCGATGTCGGACCGGGGGCGACGTCGTCGGTGCGGATGCGCGTACCGGGCTCGCCGAACCGGCCGGGCTGTTCTAAGGTCAGGACGGACAGCGTCGGTGGGAGGTGATGTCGGTGGGCCTGCGGGACGTGTTTCTCGGCTGGCCGGTGTACCGGCAGCTCACCGGTGCCGACCCGCTCGGTCGGGGTGCCGCGGCTCAGTCGGCCCGGTCCGCCGGGCTCACCGCCCGCACCGAGGAAGCCGAGCGGGTGGCCCGCTCGGTCTGCCCGTACTGCGCTGTCGGCTGCGGTCAGCGGGTGTTCGTCCGCGACGGCACGGTCAGCCAGATCGAGGGGGATCCGGACAGCCCGATCTCCCGGGGGCGGCTCTGCCCGAAGGGTTCGGCCAGCAAGAGCCTGGTCACCAGTCCGCTGCGGCAGACGACTGTGCGTTACCGCCGGCCGTACGGCACCGAGTGGGAGGACCTGGACCTGGAGACGGCGGTCGACATGATCGCCGATCGGGTGCTCGCCGCCCGCGCGCAGACCTGGGAGGACACCGACGCTCAGGGCCGGGCGTTGCACCGCACCCTCGGCATCGCCAGCCTCGGCGGGGCGACGTTGGACAACGAGGAGAACTACCTCATCAAGAAGTTGTTCACCGCGGCCGGGGCGATCCAGATCGAGAACCAGGCCCGCATTTGACACTCCGCCACCGTCCCCGGTCTGGGGGCCAGCTTCGGTCGCGGTGGCGCGACGATCTTCCAACAGGACGTGGCGAACGCTGACGTCATCGTCATCCAGGGCTCCAACATGGCGGAGGCCCATCCGGTGGGTTTCCAGTGGGTGATGGAGGCGAAGCGGCGGGGGGCGAAGGTCTTCCACGTCGATCCGCGGTTCACCCGTACCAGTGCGCTGGCCGACACGTACCTGCCGATCCGGGCCGGTACCGACATCGCGTTGCTCGGCGGGGTGGTCAATTACATCCTCGGCAACGAGTTGGACTTCCGGGAGTACGTGCTGGCGTACACCAACGCGGCGACGATCGTCAGTGACGATTTCGTCGACGCCGAGGACGCCGACGGCCTCTTCTCCGGGTTCGATCCGGCCACCGGCAGTTACGTGCAGGACAGCTGGCAGTACGCCGGTCACGAGCAGACTTCCGGCAGCGGGCACACCGGTGCCGAGCGGGAGACCGCCGCGGGGTTGCAGCACGAGTCGCATGGTGCTCCGGTGTCCGGTGCGGTCGCCCGGGACGAGACGCTGCAACATCCGCGCTGCGTCTACCAGATCCTCAAGCGGCATTTCGCCCGCTACACCCCGGAGATGGTGGAGCGGGTGTGCGGGGTGCCGCAGGAGAAGTTTCTGGAGTTGGCGCGGGCCTGGACGGAGAACTCGGGTCGGGAACGCACCGGCTGCCTGATCTACTCGGTGGGGTGGACGCAGCACACAGTCGGGGTGCAGTACATCCGTACCGGGGCGATCATTCAGTTGTTGCTGGGCAACGTGGGTCGTCCGGGCGGTGGTGTGCTGGCGTTGCGTGGGCACGCCAGCATCCAGGGTTCCACGGACATTCCGACCCTGTTCAACCTGCTGCCGGGCTATCTGCCGATGCCGCGGCACGATGTGCATCCCAGCTTCCACGCCTGGGTGGACAGCATCCGGCACCCGGGGCAGAAGGGTTTCTGGGGCAACGCCGGGGCCTTCGCGGCCAGCCTGCTCAAGGCGTACTGGGGTGATGCGGCGACGCCGGAGAACGACTTCTGTTACGACTACCTGCCTCGGCTGACCGGCGACCACGGCACCTACCGGCAGGTGCTGGACATGATCGACGGCAAGATCAAGGGGTACTTCCTGCTCGGCCAGAACCCGGCGGTGGGTTCGGCGCACGGCCGGGCGCAGCGGTTGGGCATGGCGAACCTGGACTGGCTGGTGGTCCGTGACCTGTTCATGATCGAGAGCGCGACGTTCTGGCGCAACGGTCCGGAGGTCGCTACCGGCGAGATCGTGCCGCAGGAGTGTCGTACCGAGGTGTTCTTCCTGCCGGCCGCCTCCCACGTGGAGAAGGAGGGCACGTTCACCCAGACCCAGCGGCTGTTGCAGTGGCGGGAGAAGGCCGTCGACCCGCCCGGTGACGCCCGCTCCGAGCTGTGGTTCTTCTACCACCTGGGGCGCAAGCTGCGGGAGAAGCTGGCCGGTTCGTCGTTGCCGCGCGACCGGGCGCTGCTGGACCTGGCCTGGGACTATCCCACCCACGGCCCGCACGACGAGCCGGACGCCGAGGCGGTGCTGCGCGAGATCAACGGGTACGACACCGCCACCGGCCGCCCGCTCGGCGGTTTCGCCGAGGCCCGCGACGACGGCAGCACCGCCGTGGGTTGCTGGATCTACTCCGGGGTGTACGCCGACGGGGTGAACCAGGCGGCCCGCCGCCGTCCGGGCCAGGAGCAGGACTGGGTGGCCGCCGAGTGGGGTTGGGCGTGGCCGGCGAACCGGCGCACGCTGTACAACCGGGCGTCGGCTGATCCGCAGGGCCGGCCGTGGAGCGAACGCAAACGGTACGTGTGGTGGGATGCCGAGGCGAGCCGGTGGACCGGTCACGACGTGCCTGACTTCGAGGTGACGAAACCGCCGTCGTACCGGCCGCCGGAGGGGGCCGTGGGTCCGGCGGCGCTCGCCGGCGATGACCCGTTCGTCATGCAGGCTGACGGCAAGGGTTGGCTGTACGCGCCGAGCGGGGTGCTGGACGGTCCGCTGCCCACCCACTACGAGCCGGTCGAGTCGCCGGTGCGTAACCGGCTCTACGGCCAGCAGGCCAATCCGACCCGCAAGATGTACGCGCACCCGGTCAACGCCACGAACCCGAGTCCGCCGCAGGAACACAGTCAGGTCTTCCCGTACGTGTTCACGGTCAGCCGGCTCACCGAGCACCACACCGCGGGCGGGATGAGCCGTACGGTCGCGCCGCTGGCGGAGTTGCAGCCGGAGATGTTCGTGGAGGTGTCGCCGGAGTTGGCCGCGCTGGTCGGGCTGGCGCCGCTCGGTTGGGCGCACCTGGTGTCGGCGCGTGCGGTGGTGGAGGCGAAGGTGCTGGTTACCGACCGGGTGGCGCCGCTGTGGGTGGACGGCCGGGTGATTCATCAGCTGTGGTTGCCGTACCACTTCGGGTTCGAGGGCCTGGTCACCGGTGACTCGGCCAACGACCTGTTCGGCATCACCCTGGATCCGAACGTGCTGATCCAGGAGAGCAAGATCGGCACGTGTGACGTGCGGGCGGGCCGCAGGCCGACCGGTGCCGCGCTGCGCGACCTGGTGGAGGACTACCGGCTCCGGGCCGGCATCGTGCCGGGTGTCACCCCGCCGTCGGTCACCCCCGGTGTGCGGGTCGAGCCGAGTGTCGGCGATGAGGAAGGGGAGCCCTGATGGCCGATCCGGTGAGCCGGCCGGACCCGCCGGTGGCGGACGACCCGGCCACCGCGGCCGGGTGGGTCGACGCGCCGCCGAGGATGGGTTTCTTCACCGACACCAGCGTCTGCATCGGCTGCAAGGCGTGCGAGGTGGCCTGCAAGGAGTGGAACGGGGTGCCCACCTCCGGGCTGGATCTGCTCGGCATGTCGTACGACAACACCGGCGCGTTGACCGCGAACTCGTGGCGGCATGTGGCCTTCGTCGAGCAGCCCCGTCCGGCCGGGCACCCGCCCGCCGCCTCCACCGGGGCGGAGCCGACGGCGCGGACCGAGTTCCTCGGTATGCCGGGTGCCGCGCCTCCGGGTCGTACCGGCAGCGCGGACGGTCGCAGCGATTTCCGCTGGCTGATGATGTCCGACGTGTGCAAGCACTGCACCCGGGCCGGCTGTCTGGACGTCTGCCCGACCGGCGCGCTGTTCCGCACCGAGTTCGGCACGGTGGTGGTGCAGGAGGACATCTGCAACGGCTGCGGCTACTGCGTGTCGGCTTGCCCGTACGGGGTGATCGACAGGCGGGCCGACGACGGCCGGGCGTGGAAGTGCACGCTCTGCTACGACCGGATCGGTGCCGGTATGACGCCGGCCTGCGCGCAGGCCTGCCCGACCGAGTCGATCCAGTACGGTCCGCTTGACGAGTTGCGGGACCGCGCCGCCGCCCGGGTGGCGGCGCTGCACGAGCGGGGGGTGCCGGAGGCGCGCCTGTACGGCCACGACCCGGCCGACGGGGTCGGTGGCGACGGGGCGTTCTTCCTGCTGCTCGACGAGCCGGAGGTGTACGGCCTGCCGCCGGATCCGCAGGTGCCCACCGCCGACCTGGGGCGGATGTGGCGGCGGGCCGGGGTGGCGGCGCTGGCCATGGCCGCCGGTGCGGTGGCCGCGTTCCTGGGCGGCCGGCGATGAGCCCGCGCCCGCCGGCGGAGGACGAGCCGCATCGGCCGAGCACCGACGACCGCCCGCCGGCCGGGCACGGGCCGCGTGCGCCGGGGGAGGACGAGTCGCGTCGGCCGGTCGGCGAGCGGTTCCGTCGCTTCCGCGACGGCGTGTCGTCCGGTGCGAACGAGTCGGGGGTCACGCCGGCAGCGGGCCGGCGGCGGAGGCGGGCCGGTGAGGAGTTGGCGGTGCCGCCGGCGGAGTTCACCTCGTACTACGGCCGCCCGATCCTCAAGCCCCCGGTCTGGACCTGGGAGATCGCGGCCTACCTGTTCACTGGTGGTCTCGCCGCCGGTTCGTCGTTGCTGGCCGTCGGTGGGCAGCTCACCGGCCGGCCCGCGCTGCGCCGGGCGGGACGGGTCACCGCGTTGGCCGCCGTCACCGCCAGCGGTGTCCTGCTGGTGAAGGACCTGGGTCGGCCGGAGCGGTTCCACCACATGCTGCGGGTGGCGAAGCCGACCTCGCCGATGTCGGTGGGCACCTGGATCCTCACCGCGTACGGTCCGGCGGCCGGGCTCGCCGCGATCGCCGAGGTGGCGCCGCTGTTGCCGGATCGGGGTCCGTGGCGGCCGGTGCGCCGGGTGTTGCCGCCGGTGGGGTGGGCCGCCGGGGTGGCCGCCGCCGCGGTGGCGCCGGCGTTGGGCACGTACACGGCGGTGTTGCTGTCGGACACGGCAGTGCCGTCCTGGCATGACGCGTACCCGGATCTGCCGTTGGTCTTCGCGGGCAGTGCCCTGGCCAGCGGCGCCGGGGCGGCGCTGATCGCGGTGCCGCCGAGGCAGGCCGGCCCGGCGCGGCGGCTGGCGGTGGCCGGTGCCGCCCTGGAGTTGTTCGGTGCCCACCGGGTGGAGACCCGGCACGGTCTGCTCGCCGAGCCGTACCGCACCGGCCGGCCCGGCCGGTTGCTGCGGGCCGGGCGGGCGTTGACCGCCGCCGGGGTGGTCGGCGCGTTGCTGGGTGCCCGCAGCCGGGTCGTCTCGGCGCTGTCCGGGGCGGCGTTGCTTGCCGCGTCGGTGGCCACCCGGTTCGGTGTCTTCCACGCCGGTGTCGCCTCGGCCCGTGATCCGCGGTACACGGTGCTGCCGCAGCGGGAGCGACTCCAGCGGCGGCAGGCCGGCGAGCAGGACGGGTAGTCCGACCTCTTTCGCGCAGTCGGCATCGGGCTGTGATCCAATGCCAGTGGAGGCGTTCAGGCGGCTGGTGCCCCTCCCGGTCTTCAAAACCGGTGTGGTCCGGGACCCGGGCCAGGCGGGTTCGATTCCCGTCCGTCTCCGCCAACGCTGCGAGGAGATGACCCCGATGGGCGACGGTCGCGCCGACCCGCGGCGGCGGATGCCGCGTACCGACGCGCTGCTGGCCGAGCCGCGACTGGCCGCGGCCGCCGCCAGCTTCGGCCGGGACCGGGTCAAGGCCGCCGTGCGGCAGGCCCAGGACCAGGCCCGTCGCGGCCAGATCGACCCCGACCAGGTACGCGACGCCGCGCTCGCGGCGTTGCCGTCGGCGGCACCGAGGGCCGTGCTCAACGCCACCGGGGTGCTGCTGCACACCAACCTGGGGCGGGCGGCGCTCTCCGAGGCGGCGGTGGCCGCGGTGGTCGCCGCCGCCGGGCACACCGATGTGGAACTGGACCTGGGCACCGGGCGGCGGGCCCGCCGGGGTCGCGACGCGCTGGACGCCCTGGCCGCGGCCGTGCCGCAGGCGCAGGCGGTGCACGTGGTGAACAACGGCGCGGCGGCGCTGGTCCTCGCCGCCACCGCGCTCGCCGCCGACGCGGAGATCGTGGTCAGCCGGGGCGAACTGGTGGAGATCGGCGACGGGTTCCGGCTGCCCGACCTGTTGACCAGCACCGGTGCCCGGCTGCGGGAGGTCGGCACCACCAACCGCAGCACCCTGGCCGACTACGCCGCCGCGATCGGGCCCCGCACCGGCTTCGTGCTCAAGGTGCATCCGTCCAACTTCCAGGTCACCGGGTTCACCTCGTCGGTGCCGGTGCGGCAGCTGGCCGGTCTCGGGGTGCCGGTGGTGGTGGACATCGGTTCCGGGCTGCTCGCGCCCGATCCGTTGCTGCCCGACGAGCCGGACGCGGCGAGCACGCTGCGCGCCGGGGCGCACCTGGTCACGGCCAGCGGTGACAAGCTGCTCGGTGGCCCGCAGGCCGGGCTGCTGCTCGGCGCCGCCGAGCTGGTCGAGCGGCTGCGTCGGCATCCGCTGGCCCGGGCGGTGCGGGTGGACAAGCTGACCCTGGCCGCGCTGGCGGCCACTCTCGGTGATCCGGTCACGCCCACCTGGTCGGCGCTGCACGCCGACGCGGCCGCGCTGCGGGCCCGCACCGAACGGCTGCGCGACGGCCTGGTCGCCGACGGCTGCAAGGCGGAGGTGGTGCCGGCGGTGGCGGTGGTCGGCGGTGGTGGCGCGCCCGGAGTGGAACTGGACTCGTGGGCGTTGAGCCTGCCCGAGCGGTACGCCGCCGCGCTGCGCACCGGAGACCCGCCGGTGCTCGGCCGGGTGGTCCGCGGCCGGACGCTGCTGGATCTGCGCTGCGTGCCGGAGCATGCCGACGCCCGGGTGCGGGCCGCGGTGCTGGCCGTGCCGGGAGACGACTGAGCATGTTGGTGGTGGCCACCGCCGGGCACGTCGACCACGGCAAGTCCACGCTGGTGCGGGCGTTGACCGGGATGGAACCCGACAGGTGGGCGGAGGAACGCCGTCGGGGCATGACCATCGATCTGGGGTTCGCCTGGACCACGCTGCCCTCCGGTGCCACAGTCGCTTTCGTCGACGTGCCGGGGCACGAACGGTTCGTGCCCAACATGCTCGCCGGGGCCGGTCCGGTGCCGGCCGCCTTGGTGGTGGTCGCCGCCGACGAGGGCTGGATGCCGCAGTCCGCCGAGCATCTTGCCGCGCTGGACGCGCTCGGGGTGGCGTACGGGCTGCTGGTGGTGACCCGCGCGGACCTGGCGGACCCGCGGCCCGCGCTGGCGCGGGCCCGTGCGGAGCTGGCGGCGACCTCGCTGCGGGCGGTGGAGGCGGTGCCGGTCAGTGCGGTGACCGGTGTCGGCCTGCCCGAGCTGCGGGCCGCGCTGGACCGGCTGGCCGCCGCGCTGCCCGCCCCGGCGGCCGAGGCACCGGTGCGGCTCTGGGTGGATCGCAGCTTCACGGTGCGCGGCAGCGGCACCGTCGTCACCGGCACCCTCGGTGCCGGTCGGCTGCGGGTCGACGCCGAACTGGAGCTGGCCGGCAGCGGCGACGTGGTGCGGGTGCGCGGTCTGCACCGGCTCGGTGAGCCGTGCCAACAGGTCGGGCCGGTGGCGCGGGTGGCGGTCAACCTGCGGGGCGTGGCCCGCGACCGGGTCGGCCGTGGTGACGCGCTGCTCACCCCGGGGCGGTTCGGCACCACCGACCTGGTTGATGTGCGGCTGGTCGGCGATCCGGTGGCCGACCTGCCCGCGACGCTGGTGCTGCACATCGGTGCGGCGGCGGTGCCGGTGCGGATCCGCCCGCTGGGTGTGGACACCGCCCGGCTGCGGCTGTCCCGGGCGTTGCCGCTGCTCGTCGGTGACCGGGCGTTGCTGCGTGATCCCGGCCGGCACCGGGTGGCCGGTGGTGTCACCGTGCTGGATGTGCTGCCGCCGCCGCTGCGCCGCCGGGGTGCCGCCGCCACGCGGGCGGCGCAGTTGGCGACCCTGGACGGTCGGGTGGACCTGGCCGGCGAGTTGCGCCGCCGGGGCCTGGTACGCGCCGACGACCTGCGTCGGGCGGGTGTGCCGGTGACGGTGACTCCGGTGGTGGGGCAGTGGCTGGCCGATCCGGAGCACTGGCGGCAGCTGGGCCGCCGGCTCGCCGACGTGGTGGCGGAACACGCGCGAGAGCAGCCGCTGGCGGCGGGCGTGCCGGTGGAGGAGTTGCGACGGCGTCTCGACCTGCCCGATCGGGCCCTGGTCGAGGCGCTGGTGGGTCCGCCGTTGCGGTTGCACGACGGCCGAGTCACCGCCGCCGGGCCGCAGGTGCTGCCCGAGCCGGTGCTGCGGGCGCTGGCGCTGGTCGGCCAGGACTGGGCCACCCACCCGTTCCGGGCACCCGACGCCGACCGGCTGGCCGCCGTCGGGCTCGGTGCCCGGGAGATCGGCGCCGCGGTACGCGCCGGGGCGGTGCTGCGGCTGCCCGGCAACGTGCTGCTGCCGCCCGCTGCGCCGCAGCGGGCGGTGCCGGTGCTGGCCGCGCTCGCGCAACCGTTCACGCTCAGCGCCGCCCGGCAGGCGCTGGACACCACCCGCCGGGTGGCGGTGCCGCTGTTGGAGCTGCTGGACCGGCAGGGCGTCACCCGCCGGCTGCCCGACGACGCCCGGCTGGTGGTGGGCGCGGGGGAGGGGTGAGTCCGGGTGTCCGCCGGTCGGCGGTCCGCCGGTGCGCCTACCGTGACGTCATGGACCCGAGCGCGATCTGGCGGGACCGGCAGCACCGGTGGCGCATCGAGGCGTACCGGGCGCCGGACCTGCGTTTCGCCGTCTTCGCCACCAACGGCACCACCGAGTCGGCGCCGCTGTGGTTGTTCGGCATGTCGGCGTTGGCCCGGTGGTTGATGACCCACAAGATCTCGCTGGACGACCTGGAGACCGACTGACCGTTCGCCCGGTCGGAGGACATCGGGCCGGATATCCGACATTCGGGTCGGGTCGGTTCGTACCGTGCCAGCTGTGAGGGACAAAGGCATCCGCAAGCTCTTCGCGGTGCTGGCCGGCCTGGCGGTGATCTACTTCGGCACCACCGGCCGTTCCGCCGAGGAGGGACGGGGACTCACCGGCGGCCTGGTGGTGTTGGCGCTGCTCGCCGCCCTGCTGGTGTGGCACCTGACCAAGCCCGGTGGTGACGCGGCGAACTGACCGAAGGTCAGCCGGCGGCGCGGGTGAGCTGCCCCGCTGACTCCTCGCCCAACGCCACCCGTACCAGCGCCGAGGCCAGCCGGCCGAAGTCGTTGTCGTCGACCAGGCGGGCCAGCCGATCCGGCGCGGCGGGCAGCCCGAGGCGTTTCGCCCCGGCGACCGTCCGCCGGTCGGCGTACGGGCGTAACCGTGGCCAGATCGTCTGCACCTCGCGTAGGAAGATGTCGGCGCCGGTGGGTCCGATGCCGGGGAACTCGGTGAGCAGCCGGCGCAGGGCGGCCGGGTCGTCGCCCGCCTCCCGGTGCAGTCGCCGCAGGTCACCGTGCCAGCGGTCCAGGCAGAGTCGGGCGGCGGTGCCGAGCATCGTGGCGGTTCGCTCGTCGTAGCGGCGGTAGTGGCCGCGTCCGAGCGCGTCGACCCGGTCCTGCCAGGTCGCCGCCTCCATCGCCGCCGGGGTGCGATAGCCGGCGGCGAAGAGTTCCCGCGCGGCGGCCACCGCCACCTGGGCCCGGATCCGGGTGCTCAGCAGGGTGACCAGCACCAGCAACTGGTACAGCGGCGCCGGCCGGTCGGCCAGGGTGATGCCGGCTTCCTCCGCGTACGTGCGGCGGGTGATCAGCGCCCGCACCAGCTTCTGTTGCTCGCCCATCATCGCCGTGTACCCAAGCAGGGGCCCCCTATTAACGCCTCGGGTAGAGCAGGGGCCCCCTGTTAACAGCCGGGCCGGCTGGTGGGCGCGGAATGCCGGCCACGGCGGCGGGTAAGCCGCGGGATGCACGTGGGCGCCACGCCCGCGCCAGCGGCGAAGGGAGACGACCGTGACGAACCCGCAGCAGGAGGAGTTCCGGCGCAACAACCTCGGTGCCACCAGCCAGGACAACAAGGGCCCCGGCCCGGCGGGACATCCCCGTAGCCGAGGTTCGTCGTCGGCGGACGCCGGTCGTCCGGTGCCGCGTGGACAGCAGTCGCCGTACGGTCCGGCCGGGCAGCCGGTGGCCGACGACGACAGCGACGCACGGTAGCGCCGAGGGGACGGTCACGGCCGCAGCCGGTTCCAGGTGGCTGCGGCCGTGATCCCGTACGCCAGGTGCGGGACGAGGTCGGCGATCCAGTCCGTACGTCGCCAGGTGCGGGGATCGGTGACCCGTAGCAGCGTCAGAGACCCGTCGGCGACCGTCATCGCCGCGCCACCGAGCAGTGCGGCGGCCCGTGGCAGCGGTTGCCGCCGGCCGCGGGTCAGGAGCGCGAACCCGACCGCGGTGGCCAGGCCCGCGCCGTAGCCCATCAGCGCGCCGAGCCCGGACCGGCGGTTGTCCGCCTGCCCGTCCAGGCCCAGGTCCAGGTGGACGGCGTCGGCCACCTTCGCGGCGCTCTGCTGCGGCGTCTGGCTGGCCGGGCGGGCCCGCAGCACCATGTCCAGGTACGTGACGATGTTGAGTGCGGTGCTGCCTACCGCCCCGGCGACGAGCCCGTCGGCGAGGCCGCCGCCCCTCACTTCGGGTCGCCCGGTTCGCGGGTGCTCTTGGGCCCGTAGGCGCGGTCGCCCCGGATCACGCCACGCTGGCCCCGATCCTCCTGGAGGATCCGGTTGGCGGTCTCGTCGGCCTGCTTGTCCGGGGTGTGCCGACCGGAGTCGTCGATCGCGTTGCGGATGCGGGCCCGCTGCTTGTCGTAGCCCTTGCTGCCCGGTCGTGGTCCTGGCATCGGTGTCTCCTCTGGTCGTCGCCGGTGCCGTACGCGCCCGTCTACCCGCCTGGACCGGCGCCAACCCCGCCAGGTCCCTGACCGGGGCGCACGGACCTGCGCCAGGGGAGCATGTCAGCGGGGCGATACCTGTCAGTGGCGTGGTGTCGGTAGGCTGGCGTCGAACCCCGGGGGAGGGAGCGTCGTCGATGGTGGACCCCGACCGGCCGAGCACCGCCCGGATGATCGACTTCTGGCTCGGCGGGTCACACCATCATCCGGTCGACGTGGTCGCCGCGACAGCGTTCGAGCGGGCGTACGGACCCTGCGCCCCGGTCTTCCGGGCCTTACGCGCCTTCCTCGGCCGGGCCGTGCGGTCGGTGGCCGACACCGGTGTGGACGGGTTCCTGGTCTTCGGCGCGGGGGTGCCCACGATGGGCAACGTGCACGAGATCGTGGCCGACGCCAGCGTGCTCTACACCGACGCGGATCCGGCGATCGTGCGTCTCGGGCAGGGCATCCTGGTCGGCAGTGACCGGGCCGGTTACGGCTACGCCGACGTCACGGACATCGGCACACTGGATCCTGCCTTGCTGCACCGCTTCGTGCCGGGGTGGGGCCGGCGCCCGGTGGGGCTGGTGTTACTCGGTCTCGCTGCCTTCCTCGACGACGACACCCTGGCCCGCACGCTTGACGAGCTGTACACCGCGACAGCGCCGGGCAGCCATCTGGTGATCGATTTCGACACCGAGGAACTCGCCGGTCATCCTGAGGCGCTGGCCATGATGGGTCCGGCGTTCCGGATGCGGGCGCCGTCGGTGTTCGTGCCGTTGCTCGGTCGGTGGAGGCCCACCGCGGACGGCGTGGTGCCGGTGCATCGCTGGCGGCCGGACGGGCCGCCGGAGGAGTTGCCGGACGCCTTCCATGGCGTGGTGGCGGTGCGGTCGACCGGGTGACCGAGGGTGGAGCCACCTCCGTATGATGCTTGTCCTGGGGCAAGTGTTGTCGGAGGATGGTCATATTGGATGCGTCCACGGGGGTTTCCCGCGCCCTGCGCGAGGCCCCGCCCGATCGGGTGGTCGAGGCCGCCGGCCGGGCCATCCGGTCCGCCCTGTGCGCGACGAACACCGTGGTGTTCGTCGCCGACTACCGGATCAACGGACTCTGGCCGGTGCTCGACTCGCGGCAGCCGGAGGCCGGCGCCGAGGTCGACCAGAGCGTGCTCCAGCGGTGTTTCAGTAGCCAGCGGCCTGTGCAGGAGACCGACGACAGGGGCCGATGCCGGCTCTACCTGCCGGTGTCGGTGTGGGGTGAACGGCTGGGTGTGCTGATGGTCGAGCTGCCCGATGTGCCTGGCGACGAGGTGGTACGCCGGGCCGCCGATATCGCTGGCGAGGTGGCCCTGGCATTGCGGGCGGCGGACCGGGAGACCGATCGTTACCGGCGGGCGCGTCGCCGGGAGCGGCTGAGCATGGCTGCCGAGTTGCAGTGGGAGCTGCTGCCGGGGCGCAGCGTCAGCCATGACACGTTCCACCTGGCGGGGCAGCTCGAACCGGCGTACACGGTGGGTGGTGACCATTTCGACTGGTCGTTGGATGACGACCGGCTCACTGCCACGGTGCTCAACGGCGACGGCATCGGGTTGGCCGCGGCGCTGCTGACGGCGGTGACGGTGAACGCGATGCGTAATGCTCGCCGCTCCGGTGGCTCGCTGGTGGAGCAGGCCGAGTTGGCCTCCGACACGGTCTACTACCAGCACCGTGGACACCGGCACGTGGCCACGGTGCTGCTGGAGTTGGACTGTGTCACCGGGCGGGTGCGGGCGGTGGACGCGGGGTCGCCACACGTGATCCGGCTGCGGGGTACGGCCGTGTCCCGGGTGCCGCTGGAGCAGCAGCTGCCGTTGGGAATGTTCGCCGAGACCCGGTATGACCTCCAGGAGTTCGAGCTGGAGCCCGGGGACCGGCTGTTCGTGGTCTCCGACGGGGTGTGGGCAGCCGACCCCAGCGGTCGGGAAGGTTACGGCGAACGGGCGATGGCCCGCGCGATGCGGGCCACCCGGTTGCAGCCGCCGCCCGAGGCGGTTGGCACGGTGATGCGCGAGTTGCAGGCTTTCCACGCGGATGCCGATCTGCGTGACGACGCGGTGATGGTGTGCCTGGACTGGCGTGGATCTGCCGGTCGGGAGGAGGCTTGACGGATGTCGCCGGCAGGGACGGGCAGGGCCAGCGCCACGATCGCAGGGGACATCGGGTGGAGCGACCGGATCTCGCCGCGGCGATAGACGCAGCCGCCGAGGCGCTGGTGGGCGTGCTCGATTCGGCGGTCTCGCGGCACCGGCTGACCGTCTCGCCTACCCAGTTGCGGGTGTTGTCGCTGCTCAGCAGCCGTCCGGAGACCAACGTCAACCGCTTGGCCGAGTTGCTGGACGTCGTGCCATCCTCGGCCAGTCGGCTCTGTGACCGGTTGGAGGCGATCGGGCTGCTGCGCCGGGTGGCCGATCCGCGGGACCGGCGCGAGGTGCGTCTGGAGCCGACGCCGGCGGCGCGGGCGCTGCTGGGGCAGGTGCGCGCGCGGCGGCACGAGGCGGTGCGGGCGGTGCTGGACCGGATGCCGGTACGGGGTCAGCAGGAACTGTTGCGGGCGTTGTTGGCGTTCGGGCAGGCGGCGCGGGCGGTGCCGACGTCGGATACCTCCCCGCGCAGTGCCTGACCCTATCGTCCTAGGATGACCTACAGGTGGTGGCCCATGTCACGGCAGCATCGGCACACCACGGCGCTGGGCAGCGGAAGCGTCGGGCCAGCCCGATATAGTGGCAGCGCATCCGGCCGGCCCGTGATCAAGCGACCGGGGCCGGCGGGGCCAGGGGAGGTCCCGGATCCAGGGATCGCAGGGGGCGCTGGCGTCAGCCGGCTGAACAAGTGCGTACGACGCAGCACGGCGCAACGCCGCGGCGGTCGAGCGCGCCGCGGAGGAGGTTCGGTGTCGCGTCGGCCCGCTCGGGTGCAGCAACCACAGGCCACCGGTGCGGCCGAGCAGTCCGAGGACCGGGTGCTGACCCTGCCGAACGTGATCAGCTTCGTGCGCCTGCTGGGCGTACCCCTCTTCCTGTATCTGTTCCTGGTCGTGCGGGCCGACGTGGCCGCGATCGTGGTGCTCGCCGTGGGCGGCACCAGCGACTGGGTCGACGGCTGGATCGCCCGCCGACTGCGGCAGGTCTCCCGTCTCGGTGAGCTGCTGGACCCGCTGGCTGACCGGCTTTACATCCTCGCGACGCTTGTCGCGTTCACCGCCCGCGAGGTGGTGCCCTGGCAGTTCACCGTGGCGCTGCTGGCCCGGGAGATGCTGTTGCTGGGTTCCCTGGCGGTGCTGCGCCGGCACGGCTACGGTCCGCCGCCGGTGCACTATGTCGGCAAGACCGCCACGTTCCTGTTGCTGGCGGCGTTCCCGGTGTTGCTGCTGGCTGCTGTGGTGCCGGCGGCGGCCGCTGTGGCCGGCGCGGTGGGTTGGGCGCTGGCGTGGTGGGGTCTGGTGTTCTACTGGGTGGCCGGGGCGCTCTACGTGATCCAGGCTCGCCGGTTGGTGCGGGCGGTGCGGAGCCAAGGGGTGACGGCATGAGCGACGAACAGGGGGAGAGCCGCCGCGGCGGCCGGGGTTTCGCCCCCGATTTCCTCACCGAGCTGTTTCGCAATCCGTTGGATCCGGGTTACGCCGACGCGGCGGCGGCACGGGCGAAGGCGGGCCGTGCGGCGCGTCCGGGTTGGTCGGTGGGGCCGGTCAGTGTGGTGATCGTGGCGCTGCTCGGTTTTCTCTTCGCGGTGGCGTACCGGCAGACCATGGCCGATGAGCCGGGGCGGGCGCAGGCCCGGTCGGGGTTGGTGGCGCAGATCCAGCAGCGGCAGGGCGAGACCGACGCGTTGTCCTTGCGGGCCGACGCGCTGCGCGAGGAGGTCAACCGGGAACGCGAGGCGGCGCTGGGTGGTTCGCATGCGGCGCGGTTGCGCAACCTGGAGGCCGCTACCGGTCTCGGTAAGGTGCGTGGCGACGGTGTGGTGGTGCGGTTGGCGGACGCGCCGCCTGGTCAGCAGCCACTCAGTGGTGCCAATGTCGGTCCGCCGCAGGTGCTCTACAGCGACCTTCAGGCGGTGGCCAACGATTTGTGGGGTGCCGGGGCGGAGGCGATCGCGATCAACGGGCAGCGGTTGACGGCCACGTCGACGATCCGCAATGCGGGTCAGGCGATCCTTGTGGATTTCCGGCCGGTGACCGGGCCGTACGAGGTGTCGGCGATTGGTCCGGATGCGTTGCGGGAGCGGTATGAGGGCAGTGGTAGCGCGTTGACGATGCGCAGGGTGGCGCAGGACACGGGGTTGTCGTTCGGGGTGCACGACGCCGACGACCTCACCCTGCCGGCGGCTCCGGAGCCGCAGCTACGCTACGCGGAGCCTGCGGTGAGTGCGTCGCCGTCAGGTGGTGACGAGTCGCCCGGCTCGGGTTCGTCTCCCAGTCCCTCCGGAGGTGGTCGATGATCGCGGTGCTGGCGCTGATCGCCGGTGTGTTGCTCGGTCTGTGGTTGGACCCGACGGTGCCGAGGGCGTTGGAGCCGTATCTGCCGATCGCGGTGGTGGCGGCGTTGGACGCGGTGTTCGGTGGGGTGCGGGCGAAGCTGGACCGGATCTTCGACGACAAGCAGTTCGTGGTGTCGTTCATCTCGAATGTGCTGGTGGCGGCGCTGATCGTGTATTTGGGTGATCAGTTGGGGGTGGGTGGGCAGTTGTCCACCGGAGTGGTGGTCGTGTTGGGTGTGCGCATCTTCGGCAATGTGGCGGCGATCCGTCGGCACCTGTTCCGAGCGTAGGTTTGTGGCGTGAGCGACGAGCACGAGGAGACGGGTACGGGGTGGCCGCAGCCGGCGGGTCCGGCGCGGCCGGGTGGTCCGGCGGGTGAGCCGGATCCGCGGCCGGAGGCGCCGGATCCGGATGAGTTGAGTCCGTTGGTGCCGGATCCGCGGCCGGAGGGTGACGAGTCGCCGGTGCAGCCTGGGTCGGCGGCGTCGGCCGGTGCCGATGAGGGTGCGGCGGCTGTTTCGAGCGCGGTGGTGCCGGGTCGGGATGAGGCGGCGGGGTCGGGGGCCGGTGTGCCGGTGGATGG
>NZ_POTX01000135.1 GCF_003236305.1 Micromonospora endophytica
GGTTAGCGGCGGGGGGAGCCGGCGGAGCGGTAGTGGGTCTTGTCCTCGGCGGCGAGGCTGAAAGTCTCGTTGCGCTCGGGGAGGGGGACCACGACCAGGCCGGGACGGTCCACCAGGCGGGTCGTGTTCGGCGGCACCGACAGCGTGGTGTCCTTGGTGGAGCGCCAGGTCAGCACGACCAACGGCTGCTCCGGCACCGGAAGCTCGTAGACCTGCAACGCGTTCGTCCGGTCGGCGGGGGAGAGGACCACCGCGCCGCCGCCGGCCGGCCGGTAGACCACGGCGCTCATCGTGCCGTCGGCGGTCTCCCAGGTCAGCTGCTCCAGCTCGGCCGGCGCGCCGCCGTCGAGCGCCACCTCGCCGAGGGTACGGATGGCCAGCTTTCCGGTCGGCCAGGACGCCGGCACCAGCTGTGGCACGTTGCGGTCCGCGACCCGTCGCGAGATGCTGCCGAACGGGCCGTCCTCACCCGCCAGTTGGCAGGTGTCCAACCCGGTCAGGGCGCGCTTGCCGGAACCACTCTCGTCGCGTACCAGGGGATAGCGGGGGTTCGCGGTGCCGGCGCCGAGGTCGAGCAGCCGGTCGGCGGTGCGGCCGCGGGGCAGCGACTCGGTGGTCCGCAGCGTGGCGGTCACCGTCACCGCCGTGCACTGCGGCACGTCGACCGGGACGGTGATGCCGTCGGTGCCGGAGAGCGTACGGCCGTCCGGCCCGAGCAGCCGGCGGACCCGTTCGGAGACGAGGTAACGCCGTCCGTCGGCCCCCTGCACCGGAAGCACGTCGGAGTAGACCAGGTAACCCGGATCGGTGTACTCGGTGGCGTGACTGACCGCGTACCGGTCCCCGTCGGTGGAAAGTTGCAGCAGCCAGGAGGCGGCCTGACCGGGCACCGCGGCGGCCACCAGGGCGAGGGGGGCGCCGTCGACCTCGCCGGAGAAGAGGATGCCGGAGGAGGGCACGTGGACCCGGTCGTCCACTGGTGAGCGCCAGTCGCGTACCGCCTCAGTCACGGCGGCCGTCACCGTCGCGTCCTCGATCAGCGAACCGCGTGGCGGCCAGACAGTCAACGAACCGTCCAGGCTGTCGTACCCGACCCGCAGGTCCTGCGGCCGGCGCTCGGCGACCGGACCGCACGCGGTGACGGCGGCCAACAGGACCGCCAGGCCGGTGGCCGGCACGCCGCGCCAGCGGACTCCAGCCACCTGTTACGCCCCCGATCGCCTCGGTCGTCGTGTACGGAGGGCAATAGTACGAGACGATCCTGGGACGCTCCGCGCCGCCTCACGCTGCGTTGTGCCGGTCGTACACCGGCCACAGAGGACACCGCCTTGACTTGGGAGCAATCTCCCTACTCGGGTAGACTCCGCCGACTGTGACGCCTGCTGAGACCCACGCCCCAGCACCGCCCGATGCCGAGGCCACCGTGGGCTCGACGGCTGAACCCTTCACTGTCAGTGAGAGTGTGCGTCACGCGGAGCGTACGCACTCCGAGGCCGCCGCCACGGTCGCGCCCGCGACCGACGCTCCGGTGACCGATGCCCCACCCACCGCAACGCCCGCCACCAGCGGCCCGGAGGGCGAGGTCGTCCCGGCTGCTCCGGCGGTGGCCGGCGAAGACGGCCGGGCGGTGGATGCCGGCCGGCGTACCGACGCCGGGGTGGCCGGGGCGGTGAGCCGGATCGCGGCGCGCTGGCGCCAGTTCCGGTGGACCCGCCGCCGGCTGGACCTGGCCGTTTTCGGCGGCTTCCTGCTCGTCGCGGTCTGGGTGACCAGCCAGATCTGGGTCGACCCGGCCGGTCGGGTCGCCTCGCTCTACAGCAGCGACCCGGCCCAGGTGCAGTTCTTCCTGGCCCACTCGGTCCGGGTGGTGCTGTACGGCGAGTTCCCGTTCTTCACCGAGCAGTTCAACTACCCGGACGGGGTCAACCTGATGGCCAACACGGCCATCCTGGCGCTGGGCATCCCGATGGTGCCGGTGACCCTGCTCTTCGGACCCGCCGTCACCTTCGTGGTGCTTGTCACGCTTGGTCTCGCCGGCACCGCGTCGGCCTGGTACTACGTCTTGTCCCGGCACGTGGTGAGCAACCGGCTCGCCGCCGTGGTGGGTGGCTGGCTCTGCGGGTTCTCCCCGGCGATGCTGTCGCACGCCAGTTGGCACCCGAACATCATCAGCCAGTTCCTGCTGCCGTTCATCGTCTGGCGGGTGATGGTGATCACCCGTACCACCCGGCCGTACCGGGACGGCGCGCTGCTGGCCCTGCTGGTCACCGCGCAGGCGTTCATCAACGAGGAGATCCTGCTCTTCACCGCGATGGGCTGCGGGATCTTCCTGATCGCGATGGTCGTCCAGCGACCCGACCTCTGGTCGACGGCCTGGCGTCCGCTGGGCAAGGCGGTGGCCACCTGCACGGTGATCGCCGGCGCGCTGCTGGCGTACCCGCTCTACATCCAGTTCGCCGGGCCGATGGCGTACCACGGCCTCAGCGACGCGGTGCGGGACTACGGCAACGACATCGCCGCCTACCTCGCCCCCGGCTCGCCGACCATCGGCGGGAACCAGCGGGCGAACGTCAACCTGGCCCCCAACTACTCCGAGGAGAACGCCTTCTTCGGCTGGAGCCTGGCGCTGATCGCGGTCGGGATCGTGCTCTGGCTGCGGCGGGAGGTGCTGGTCCGGGCGCTCGCCGCGACCGCTGCCTTCTACGCCCTGCTCTCCCTCGGTGAGCGCATCACCTGGTGGGACCGGGAACTGGTCGTCGGCCCGTGGGAGTGGTTGGTCCGGCTGCCGCTGCTCGACGCGGTGGTGCCGACCCGGTTCGGCATGATCACCACGGTGGTGGTGGCGATCCTGCTGGCCCTGGCGATCGAGCGCACCAGCACGCTGGCGATGGACCGGCGCACCGTGCGTACGCTGACCGTCGCCGGCCTGGTGCTCGCCCTGCTGCCGATCGCGCCCATGCCGCTGCCGATGACCTCCCGACCACCGGTGCCCAAGTTCATCACCTCCGACCGCTGGCGCGACTACGTCGGGCCGGACCAGACGCTGGTGCCGATCCCGGTGCCGAGCATGGGCAACACGCACGGGATGCGCTGGGCCGCCGCCACCAACCTCGACTTCAAGATCCCCGGCGGCTACTTCCTCGCCCCGCGCAACGCCACCACCGGCGACCCGGGCCGCTTCGGTGGCCGGCCGAGCGGGATGGGGAAGCTGCTGGAGGAGGTCGCCTCGACCGGCCGTACGCCGGAACTCGACGACCGCCAGCGACGCCGCTGCCTGGACGAGTTGCGGCACTGGAAGGCGGCGGTGCTGGTGCTGCCGGTCCGGCAGCAGCACTCCGAGCCGCTGCGGCAGACCGTCGAGCAACTTGTCGGCCCGGCCCGGCTGGAGTTGGACGTCTGGGTGTGGGACGTCCGCTCGCTCACTGACCCGAGGAGCTGAGCGGGCCCGCGCCGTCGGTGTGGCCGGCGAGGAAAGCTTCCGCCTGACGGGCGCCCCGGAAGGACGAGACGGCCAAGCCGGCCAGCAGCACCACGAGGATCGCGGCAAGCAGCAGGAAGGCCGGTGCCCATTGGAGAAGCGCCTGCCCGACCTGGATCAGCGTCAGGCCGCCGAAGGGCAGCAGGAATTTCGGCTGGTCGACCAGTTGCTCCGCGACACCCGGCAGCAGCGGCCGGTCCTCGTCCCTGGGCGCGGCGGTGCCGCGTACCTGTCGGACCAGGTGCCGGCGGCGGGACCAGCTCTCCGCCCACAGTCGTGAGCGGGAGTTGCGTCGGTAGTAGCCGCTGCGCGCCAGCCACCAGAAGCCGCCCACCATCCCGACCAGCCCGGTGAGGCAGACGACGAGGCCGATGACGCCCGCCCAGTCCGGCGGGTCACCGTCCCAGAATCGCGACTCCTCGGCGAAGATGCCGGACGCGGGGAGCAGCACCCCCAGGAGTGCGGCGATCACCGCTGCCCCGACTATCACCGCGACCATCAGCAGCAGAGCGCGGCGACGTCCCCGCCGCACCTGCGGATCCCCGCTTCCGCCGTCGGTCACCAGCTTCACCCCCGTCCACTCCGGACGGTGACTACCCGTAGCGGCGGTGCTGGAAACTGTCGACCGGGAGCATGACCTTCCGCATCTGCCCAGCGCTGGTCTGAAGTTAACAGGGGGCCCCTGCTATGCACGAGGCGTTAGCAGGGGGCCCCTCCTTACACCTATGCCCGGTTGCGGACGTCCCAGAGCCAGACGTCGTCGATCCGCTGCGGTTCGCCGAGCAGGGCGGTCATCAGGTCGCGCAGCACGGCCTCCTTGGGGTGGGCGCCGAGCACCACCACCGAGGCCCGCCAGAAGTTTAGATCCTCCACTGCCTGGCGGCGGTTCTCCTCGGTCAGCTCGGGCAGTTCCCCGGCGTCCATGGTGCGGTAGATGAGGGTGCTGGTGGGTCGGTTCGGTGCGCCGAAGACGCCCTCGCCGTCGAGGTTCGGGCCGATGAAGTAGCCCGCCGGGATCGGGAACTCGTGCTGGGTCAACGCGCTCCAGCGCAGCGTGGAGAGTCCGTGCACGTTGCTGGGGATCGGCACCGGCACCAGCGTCCGGCCGTCCGGCACGTACGGCCGCCAGGCCCCGGAGGTGATGAAGGCAGGCGGCGGATCCACCGGCTCGGCCGGCAGCGGGGTGGGGATGAGCGGCAGCACGGCGAGCGAGATCGCGGCGTAGCCGATCCCGCGCCGCCAGCGCGGCCGCGTCCGGGCGGGTGCCACGGGTTGCTCGGCGGGCGGTGCCGCGACCGCTGGTTCACCGGCGCGCGGGGCCGGCACCGGCGCGCGGCGGTAACCGGCCACCGCGTCCCAGGCCAACGCGAGCAGCACGCCGAGCGCGGCGGTGGTCACCAGGGTCAGCCGGGTCGGCATCATCATCTCGACGAGCGGCAGGTCCGCCGGGATGTACGACCACGGGCCGGCGATCCCGGTCAGTTCGCCGTTGAACCGGATCTCCGGGCCGAGTGAGGCGACCGAGAAGAGCACCACCAGCACGGCGAGGATCCGCGCGACGAGCGAGCGACGCACCAGCAGCGCCAGCGCCACCACGGAGAACAGCACCATCGGCCAGCCGAACCAGGTGTTCTGCTCGGTCAGCCCGATCGTCGCCTCCACCGCCTCGGTGCCGGCGATGGTGTCGCGGGGGAAGGTGACGAAGGCGACGATGTCCTCACCCCAGCTGTGGAACACCCCGCCCTGCAGGCCGCGGTAGGACTGCGGGCCGTTGAACTGGAACCAGATCGGATAGGCGGTGAGCAGCAGGGCCAGCCCCCCACCCACGCCGAGCCCGGCACCGAACGTGCCGGCACGCTGCCACGCCACGCGCGGTCGCATGACGGCGTACGCGATCACGATGACCAGGCAGGCCATCGCGGTGAGCAGCAGCATCTCCTCGTTGATGAAGATCTGGTACGCCACCAGCAGCCCCAGCACCAGCCCGTTGCGCCGCCACCGGCCCGGTTCGGCCAGCCGGAACACCCGCACCACGATCAGCGGCAGCAGGAAGTTGGAGACGAAGTTGGGCTGGCCGTTGGCGTGGTGCACGATGCCGGGGGCGAAGCCGAGGAACGCGCCACCGACGAAGGCGGCGGCGCGGGAGCGCACCAGATGCCGGGAGAGCATCCAGTACGAGGTGCCGGCGGTGGCGGCGAGCGCACCGCCGAGGTAGAGCGCGTACACCACCTGAGGGCCGAGCAGCCAGGTGAGCGGGGCCAGCGGCAGGGTCACCCCGAGCAGCGAGGTGTTGGCCATCATGTTCACCCCGTCGGGCGCGTTCTGCCGCGCGGTGAACAGCGGGTTCTCCAGGTGCAGCACCGAGTACGCGCCGTGCGAGAAAAGCCACTCGAACCAACTGTGGTCGGTGGGCAGATGCGACGAAACGCGATGGTTCACGTCCACCCAGTAGTTGAGGCAGACGAGGACACCGAGCACCACGTAGGCTCCGATGGCCAGCAGATCGGCGCGCGCCGGCCGGCGTCGGGGGCGTCGTGTCGGTGCGTCCGCCTCGACGGTCGCGCAGACGGGGTTCAGCGAGGTATTTACCACCGGCACAGCCACGACGGGCCATCGTACAGGCGGTTGCCGGAAAGTCCGATTCGGTCGGGCGATGCGCGTTTCGGGATGCCCGGGGAAGGACAAGCGTGACGCTGATCGACCTCGGCGAGTTGACCGCGCCGACCGCCGCGGTGACGTCGCCGCCGCAGCGCCGACGTCCGGCCGGAAACCGGTGGTTGCCGGTCGCGCTGGTGGCGCTGGCCGCTCTGCTCACCCTGGCCGGTGCCGCGGCACCGGCCGCCCGGGTGCACGCGACCGTCCCCGCCGGCCTGGGTTCCTACCTGCTCCTGGCGGAAGACCAGATCTTCGCGGTCACCGCACTGCCGGCGGTGACCGACGGCAGCCAGGAACTCACGGCCTACCGTCGGCCGGAGCGGGACACCGTCGCGCCGCAGCGACTCAGCCCGCTGTGGCGGCTGCCGGTGCCGGCCGCCAGCGAGGTCGTGTCGGTGACGCCGGTCGCCGACGACGCGGTGCTCGTCTCCCTGTTCCAGCGGCAGGCTCGGGCCGGCTCGGAAGCCAGCCAGACGATGCTGGTCGACACCCGTACCGGGCAGCAGCGCTGGCGGGCACCGGGCCTGGCCACCCTCGACGCCTCCGGGCGCGCGCTGCTGCGTACCTGGCCGGTGGACGAGCCGCTGGAGTTGCGGATGGTCGAGGTGACAAGCGGCCGCGAGCTGTGGTCGAGATCGATGCCGGCGAGCTGGATCGACCACCATCTGAGTGACGGCGTGATCGACGCCGTGGTGGTCTCCACGCCCGCAAGTGACATCGAGATCCTGGACGCGCAGACCGGGCAGCTCCGGCACCGCCTGCCCGCCCCCGACGACCTGGCCGGCTACCAGCAGACGACGGTGATCGACGACCTGCTGCTGGTGGTTCGCAACTCACGCACCGTCACCGCGTACGACCTGGACCGGTTCACCAGGCGGTGGGAGTCCGTGGTGCCGTTGGCCGACTACGTCGACAGGTGCGGCGTCCTGCTCTGTGCCCGGATCAACAGGGGTGGTGGGCAGCTCCTCGATCCGGAGACCGGCGCGGTGCGGTGGAGCAGCCCGGAGGACGTGGAGGTCCTGCTGGCCGGTGACAACCGTCTGCTGGCGGTCGACACCACCCGTCGGGACAGCCAGCAGGTCGTCGTCGTCGACCCGGCGACGGGGCAGAGGTCGACCGACTACGGCACCTGGAACCTGGTCTCCCACTACGAGTACGAAAAACTACTGCTCGCGGTGCGGCAGCGCCCCGAAGGCGGTCTGGTGCTGGCCCGGCTCGATCCGGCCGAGTCGCGACCGCAGGTCGTCGACGTGCTGCTCGGCGCGGCCGGCGACTGCCAGCACCGGTCCGGACTGGTCGCCTGCCGGCGTCAGGACGGCGACATCGGGGTGTGGCAGCTACCCGACTGACCGGGCACCCGCAGTGGGTCCGGTGGTGGCCCGCCTCGAACCGGCGCTTGGCCACCGGCGCTAAGTTGTCGGTGGTCGGGGCGGAAGGGACGGGACATGCGGGTACTTGTGGTCGAGGACGAGCGCAACCTCGCCGACGCGATCGCGCGTGGCCTGCGTAAGCGGGGGATGGCGGTGGACGTCGCGTACGACGGCGACAGCGGCCACGAGATGGCTTTCGTCACCCGCTACGACGTGGTGGTGCTCGACCGGGACCTGCCCGGGATGCACGGCGACCAGATCTGCGCCGAGATCGCCGCGTCCGGTGCGCTGACCCGGGTGCTGATGCTCACCGCCAGCGGTACGGTCGCTGACCGGGTCGAGGGGTTGCAGCTCGGCGCCGACGATTACCTGCCCAAGCCGTTCGCCTTCGACGAACTGGTCGCCCGGGTGCAGGCGTTGGGCCGGCGGGCCACCCCGGCGGCGCCGCCGGTGCTGGAACTGGCCGATCTGGTGGTCGACCCGGCGCGCCGGACCGCCACCCGGGGCGGGGCGACGGTGGAGCTGACGAACAAGGAGTTCGGCGTGCTCTGCGAGCTGCTCAAGGCGCGCGGCGCGGTGGTGTCCAGCGAGGAACTGCTGGAGCGGGTCTGGGACGCGAACACCGATCCGTTCACCACCATCGTCCGGGTCACCGTGATGACCCTGCGCCGTAAGCTCGGCGACCCGCCGCTCATCGAGACAGTGGTGGGGGCGGGCTACCGCACCGCCGAGGTGCCGGCGTGACGCCCGAGCCAGGCCGTCGGCTGCGTCCGCGCCTGCCGAAACTGCCCGGCCTGCGACCGCGGCCGGGTGCCCGGCCCGGCGTACGGCTGCGGCCGACGTTGCGGCTGCGGCTGACCCTGCTCAACGGTGTCCTGCTGGTCGGCGCGGGCGCGATCCTGGTGCTGCTGGCCTGGTTGTTGGTCCGGGACGCGTTGCGCCCCACCGACGAGTTGCTGCCCGGCACGACTGTGGTGCTGGCCGACGGGACCTCGCTGGACGCGGCCACCTGGCAGCAGCGGATGGTCGACTCGGCCTCCGGGGAGCTGCTGGCCAAGGGGCTGGCCGCGCTGCTGGCGATAGGCGTCGTCGGTGTGCTCGGCGCGTACGCGGTGGCCGGCCGGGCGCTGCGCCCCCTGCACCAGGTCACCGCCACCGCGCGCCGGCTCGGCGAGACCACGCTGGATCAGCGCATCAGCTACACCGGGGCGGACGACGAGGTGGCCGAGCTGGCGGACACCTTCGACGCGATGCTGGACCGGATCGCCGCCGCGTTCGAGGCGCAGAAGCGGTTCGTCGCCAACGCCTCACACGAGCTGCGTACGCCGCTGGCGGTGATGCGTACCGAGATCGACGTGACACTCAGCGACGACGACGCGGACGCGGCCGAGTACCGCCGGATGGCGACAGTGGTGCGCGACGCCTCCGAGCGGGCCAACGGGCTGGTGGACGCGCTGCTGGTGCTGGCGCGCAGCGAGGCGCAGAAGGGGCGGCAGCTCGGCCGGCGTACCGAATGTGACCTGGCTGCCGGCACCGCCAACGCGCTGTCGGCGGTCCGTCGGGAGATGGAGCGGATCAAGCTGGATGTGCGGACCTCGCTGGAGCCGGCGCCGGTGGTCGGCGACCCCGGGCTACTGGACCGGCTGGCCGGCAACCTGATCGAGAACGCGGTCCGCTACAACCACCTGCACGGCCGGCTCCGGGTGGACACCGGCTCGGACGGGCGACGCTCCTGGCTGGTGGTGAGCAACACCGGCTTCGAGGTGGACCCGGCCGACGTGCCGGGACTGTTCGAGCCGTTCCGGCGCGGCGGCCGGGAACGCACCGGGGCGCGCGGGTCAGGGCTGGGCCTGTCCATCGTCCGGGCGGTGTGTGACGCGCACGGCGGCACGGTGACCGCGATAGCCCAGCCCAGCGGTGGTCTGGTGGTGACGGTGAACCTGCCGGCGGCGGACACCGCGCCGACGGTGCAGAGCGGCTAGGAGTTCTCTCATGCGGATCGCGAGTGTGAACGCCTGGGGCGGCATGCTCTTCGACGAGCTCGTCGAGTGGCTGCCCGGCAACGGGGCAGATCTGCTCTGCCTTCAGGAGGTGACCCGGACCGCGGGCCTGGCCGGGTGGACCCGCTTCGAGGACGGCGAACGCAAGCTGCCGCAGCGGGCGAACCTCTTCGACGACGTCCGCGCCACGCTGCCGCGGCATCAGGCGTTCTTCCTCGCCAGCGACTCCGGGCCGGTGCACGACGACACGGGCGGCCGGCACCGGCAGGACTTCGGCCTGGCCACATTCGTCGCCGAGCAGCTACCGGTGGTCGGCGTCGACTCCGCCTTCGTGCACGGCGAGTTCGCCGACCACGACGAGTGGCGGGAGCCGGTCCGGCCGCGCGTCGCCCTCGCCGTACGCACCGTCGACCGGGTCAGCGGCCGGTCGGTGTGGGTGGTGCAGGTGCACGGTCTGCGTGACCCGGCCGGCAAGGCCGACAGCCCGGCCCGGCGGAGCCAGGCCGAGCGGTTGGCGCAGCTCGTCCGCCGGATCCGCGGCCCCCGGGACCTGGTGGTGGTCTGCGGGGACTTCAACCTGCTGCCCGACAGCGAGACGTTCGACGTGCTCGGCGAGGTCGGGCTGACCGACCTGGTCGGCGCGGCCGACACCCGCACGTCGCGCTATGCCAAGCCGGTCCGGCACGCGAGCTACCTGCTCGTCTCCGATGTCGCCGCGGTCGAACGGTTCAAGATCATGACCGAACCGGAGGTCTCCGACCACCGGGCCCTGATCCTCGACATCTGACGAGGCGGCCTCGTCCGTTGGCGGTCCAGCCGCGACGCGTCGTCACCTGTTCGACAGCGGTATCCAGCGGTCGCCGAGCACCTCGTGCAGCGCCAGCGACACCAGGCTGAGCAGGATCGCCGCGACGGCGCCGATGGCGAACCCGAGCAGGCCCCGGTCGCGCTCCCGGGGGCCGCCGGACGTGGTGGCCGTAGCGGCGGCAGTGCCCGACCAGGGGTGCTCGCGGGCCAGCCAGAACAGCAGCCCGAGCCCGTACGGCACGCCGCTGACCAGCCAGAACCAGAACCAGCGGGTACCCAGCACCGGTGCCGGCCCGGCCACCACGACACCGAGGAAGACCACGGTGAACACGAGACCGGCGGCGGTGAGGACGGTTGAGTACGGACGGATCTCCCCGTACCGGTCCTCCAGGCCGGCGGAGCGGATCTCCTGCGCGACACCTACCGCGCCGGGTCCGGAGTAGTCGCTCTTTTCGACAGTGCCGGTGACCTCGACCTGGTCGAAGCGGGTGGTGTCGGTCCACCACACCCGCCCGTCGGGCGTGCGCCACTGGAACAGCGGCCCGAGGGTGCCGGCGGATGCCATGGTCGGGTTGGGGAACCAGGCCGGCCGGACGTCGACGTCCCAGTGGTAGCCCCACTCGTACGCCGTCACCCGGCCGGCCGCAAGATCCGCCCGCGCCTGCTCGTAGCTCTGCTCGCGCGGAGCCGTCCACCAGGCGACCGACGCGGTGACCAGCCACAGCCCGACCACTGCGAGCCGCAGCACCCGCCACCACGGTCGGGCCCGTCCCGACGCCTCGTCATTCACGACCACATGGTCGCCGGACGGGTCCAGTCTCGCCGCTGTGGCTCAGTCCCGCCGGTGGCGGGTCGAGTCCGCTCAGTCCCGCTTCTCGATCTGACCGCGGATGGTGACGAACTCGGCCTCGGCATCGGCGCGGGAGGAGAAGTACATCACGAACATGCCGACGCTGCCGCGGTCCGCCCAGACACAGATGCCCAGCGGCACCTCTTCCGTCTGGCCGTCACCGCAGCTTGCCTCGCCACCGAGCGGACCCGGCTCGACCGCTGCCATGTTGCTGACCACGATTTCCTTGGCGAGGCCCTGGATCGCCTCGTCCAGTTCCGCCTTCGGGTCGGCGATCATGCCGGAGACACCGGCGACCATGATGAGTTCCTGCGCGGCGCGGTCGCCGTAGAAGGCACCCACCGCGCTCGTCTCGTTCTCGACCTCGGCCTGGATCCCCTGGACGATCTCGTCCGAGGCGCGCTGCAACTCCGGATCGGTGATCTTCGGGCGGCCGGCGAGCGTGTCCGGGGCGACCACCCGGGTCCGGCTCGCATCCACCGCCTCGCCGACCGTGTCCTTGACCGCGAACCAGATGGCCGTGGCGCCGCCCACGCAGAGCACCAGCAGCACCGCGAGCACAATCAGCACGATCTTGCCGACGTTCGACTTCTTCGGCGGCGGCGCGAAGGCGGGCGCCTGGTGCGGGTCGTACGGCTGGCCCGGCGGCGGGAAACCCCCGGGTGGTGGTGGGAAGCCTCCGGTGGGCGGCGTGACGCCGGCCGGCGGCGGGAAACCCCCGGGTGGTGGTGGCGGGAAGCCCCCGGGCGGTGGCGGGAAGCCGCCGTGGCCGGGGCCCGGCTGGCCGGGCATGGGCCCGGCTGGCGGGTACGGCCCGGGCCCGGCCGGCGGCTGCGTCGGGTTACCCGGCGGCGGGTAGCCGGTTCCGGGCGGGTACGGCCCGTCGTGCGGTGGTGTCTGGTGATCGTCCGGGTGAGACATTCGATCAGCTCCTGGTCTCGGCGGAGCGGCGATCGTAACCAGGTACGGCCCGTCGCGCTGTCCGGTGCCCACACCCCGGGTTGCCCTCGGTGCCCGAGCGATGCGAGGATCCCTGGGTCAGCCCGATCTTGGAGGGGGGTGCGTCGATGTTCACTGTGATGCTGTCCGCGCCCCGCCTCGCCGGCTGACCGCTCACCCTCGCGGGGCACCTTCAGCAGGTAACCCATCCCATGGCGAAGACCACGAGGGACGACAATGAGCGCACGGATCCACAACATCGGTATCGACTGTCACGACACGTACGCCCTGGCCGGCTTCTGGGCCGAGGTGTTCGAGTGCCCCCGCCAGCCGGACGACTTCCCGGGTGACCCGGAGGCCATGCTGCTGCCGCCGGGCGGGCCGGAGGTGCTCTTCCTGGCGGTGCCCGAGGGCAAGACGGTGAAGAACCGCCTGCACCTCGACCTGGAGCCCACCGACCGGACCCGGGACGAGGAGGTGCGGCGACTGCTCGGTCTCGGTGCCCGGCACGTCGCCGATCACATCCGACCGGACGGTGCCGGCTGGGTGGTGCTCGCTGACCCGGAGGGCAACGAGTTCTGCGTGCTGCGCAGCGCCGCCGAGAAGGCGACAGCCGCAGCGAAGGCGGCGGCTGCGGAGCCGGCGGCGGCCGGGGCGGAGCCGGCGTGACGTGCCGGGGGCCCAGCCGCGTCCGCGACTGGGCCCCCGGGCCGTGACTGCCGGATCTCAGCTGGCCAGGCTGGCCACTCCCCGGGGGAGGAAGCGCTGGCCGGTGACCCGCTCGCTGGCGCCGGTCCGATCCAGGTACGGCGTGACGCCGCCCAGGTGGAACGGCCACCCGGCACCGAGGATCATGCACAGGTCGATGTCCTGCGCCTCGGCCACCACACCCTCGTCGAGCATCAGCCGGATCTCCTGCGCCAGCGCGTTCAGCGCGTTGGCGCGTACCTGCTCCTCGGTGAGCGGCTGGTCGCCGACCACCAGCAGCTTCGCCACCTCGGCGTTGATCTCGTCGTCGACCACGATGGGCTGGCCGGACTCGGCGATCCGCTTGAGGTTCTCGCTCACCTCGAACCGCTCCGGGAAGGCGGCGTGCAGGGTGCCACCCACGTGGTACGCCACGGCTGGGCCGACCAGCTGAAGCAGTGCCAGCGGTCGCATCGGCAGACCCAGCGGGTCCAGCGCCCGGTCCGCGACCTCCAGCGGAGTGCCGGCGTCCACGGCGGCGAAGACGGTGCCGAGGAACCGGGTCAGCAGCCGGTTCACCACGAACGCGGGCGCATCGGAGACCAGCACGCTCGACTTCTTCAGCTGCTTGCCGACGGCGAACGCGGTGGCCAGGGTCGCGTCGTCGGTACGCTCGCCCCGGACGATCTCCAGCAACGGCAGCACCGCGACCGGGTTGAAGAAGTGGAAACCGACCACCCGCTCCGGGTGCGCCAGCTCCGCCGCCATCTCGGTGATCGACAGCGACGAGGTGTTGGTGGCGAGCACCGCCTCCGGCTTGACGATCTTCTCCAGCTCGGCCCAGACCTGCTTCTTGACCTTCAGGTCCTCGAAGACCGCCTCGATGACGAAGTCGGCATCCGCGAAGGCGCTCTTGTCGACCGAGCCGCTGACCAGGCCGTACAGCTTGGCGGCGGTGCCCTTGTCCATCCGGCCCCTGCTCACCTGCTTCTCGATCTGGGTGTGCACGTAGGCCACACCCTTGTCGACCCGGGTCTGGTCCAGGTCGGTGAGCACCACCGGCACCTGGAGGCGGCGGGCGAAGAGCAGCGCGAGCTGGCTGGCCATCAGACCGGCACCGACGATGCCGACCTTGGTGACCGGGCGAGCCAGGCCCTTGTCCGGCGCGCCGGCCGGCCGCTTGGCCCGCCGCTGCACCAGGTCGAAGGCGTACAGGCCGCTGCGCAGTTCCTCGGAGAAGATCAGGTCGGCCAGGGCCTCGTCCTCGGCGGCGGTGCCGGTGGCGAAGTCGGCGTCCTTCGCCGTCTCCAGCAGGTCCAGCGCCCGGTACGCGGCCGGAACCGCGCCGTGCAGCCGCGCATCGAGGGTCTGCCGGGCGAAGTAGAGCACACCCGCCCACATGTCCTTGTCGACCTCGGGCCGGGTCACAGTGACCTCGCCGCGCACCACCCCGGCGGCCCACTCCAGGGACCGCTCCAGGAAGTCGGCCGGCTCCAGCAACACGTCGGCGATGCCCAGCTCGGCGGCCTGCTTCGGCTTGAGCATCTTGTTCTGCATCAGCGGGTTCTGAATGATCACCTGGGTGGCGGCCGGGATGCCGATCAGGTTCGGCAGCAGCTGGGTGCCGCCCCAACCCGGAATCAGGCCGAGGGAGACCTCCGGCAGCGCCAGCGCCGCCGCGCCGCCCGACAGGGTCCGGTAGTGGCAGTGCAGGGCCAGTTCCAGGCCGCCGCCCATCGCCGCGCCGTTGACGAAGGCGAAGGTCGGTACGTCGCTCTCCTTGAGCCGGGCGAACACCCGGTGCCCAAGGCGGGCGATCTCCACCGCCTGCTCACGGTTGGCCAGCAGCGGCAGGCTGGTGATGTCCGCGCCGACACAGAAGATGTACGGCTTGCCGGTGACCGCGATGAACGCCGGGTCCGCCGCCAGCGCGGCGCTGATGGCCTCGTCCAGGCTGGTCAGACCCGCCGGACCGAAGGTGTTCGGCTTGGTGTGGTCGAATCCGTTGTCCAGGGTGATCAGGGCGGCCGGGCGGTCCAGCCCCGGCACGTTCACCTGCCGCAGCAGCGCCCTGGTCACCACCTCGTTCGGTGCCGCGAGGCTCATTTGTTGCCCTCCCAGTTCGGGTTCTCCCAGATGACCGTGCCGCCCATGCCGATGCCGATGCACATGGCGGTGAGGCCGTAACGGACCTCGGGGTGCTCGGCGAACTGCCGGGCGAGCTGGGTCATCAGCCGTACGCCGGAGGAGGCGAGCGGGTGACCGATGGCGATCGCGCCACCCCACGGGTTGACCCGCGGGTCGTCGTCGGCGATGCCGAAGTGGTCGAGGAAGGCGAGCACCTGCACGGCGAACGCCTCGTTCAGTTCGAACAGACCGATGTCGTCGATGGTCAGGCCGGCGATGCGCAGCGCCTTCTCGGTCGACGGGATCGGGCCGACCCCCATCACCTCGGGCTCGACCCCGACGAAGCCGTACGACACCAGCCGCATGGCGATCGGCAGGCCCAGCTCGCGGGCGACGTCCTCGGCGACCAGCAGGCTGGCGGTGGCGCCGTCGTTCAGGCCGGCGGCGTTGCCCGCGGTGACCTTGCCGTGCGGGCGGAACGGGGTCTTCAGGCTGGCGAGCTTCTCCAGCGAGGTGTCCCGGGGGGCCTCGTCGACCGTGGCCAGACCCCAGCCGGTCTCCGGGTCGCGGATCGCCACCGGCACCAGGTCGTCCTGCAGCTTGCCGTTCGCGTACGCCTTCGCGGTCTTCTGCTGCGACGCGAGAGCGAACGCGTCGGTGCGCTGCTTGGTGATGTGCGGGACCCGGTCGTGCAGGTTCTCCGCGGTGGCGCCCATGACCAGCGCGGACGGGTCGACGAGCTGCTCCGCGATGATGCGCGGGTTGGGGTCGACGCCCTCGCCCATCGGGTGGCGGCCCATGTGCTCGACCCCACCGGCGATCGCGACGTCGTACGCGCCCACGGCGATGCCGCTGGCTACGGTGGTGACGGCGGTCATCGCACCGGCGCACATCCGGTCGATGGCGAAGCCGGGGACGGTCTTCGGCAGGCCGGCCAGCAGGGCCGCCGTGCGGCCGATGGTCAGGCCCTGGTCACCGATCTGGGTGGTGGCGGCGATGGCGACCTCCTCGACCCGCTCCGGCGGCAGCTGCGGATTGCGCCGCAGCAGCTCGCGAATGCAGCGGATCACCAGGTCGTCGGCGCGGGTGTTGGCGTACATGCCGCCCGCCTTGCCGAACGGGGTACGGACGCCGTCGACGAAGACGACATCTCGAACTTCACGGGGCACTGGAAGCCTCCTAGCCGGCGCTGGCACTGTCTGTTATACACATCT
>NZ_POTX01000136.1 GCF_003236305.1 Micromonospora endophytica
GGGTGGGGGTGGTGAGGACCAGGTGGCCGTCCTGGTCGATGGTGGTGGCGGTGCCGGTGAGGGTGGTGCCGTCGGGGAGCAGGGCGCGGACCTCACGGCCGACCGTGCCGCACACCTTCAGGTACGCCTCCCGCAGCCCGCTGGCGGTCGCGTCCCCGCCGGCGGTCCGCCACCTGTCGTACCAGTCGGCGATGGCGCGGAGCAGGGCGCGCAGCAGCGGATCCCGGTCGGTGGCGGCGGCGCCGGCCAGTTGCAGGGAGGTGGCCGGCAGGCCGGTCGGATGCTCCGGCAGTTCGTCGGCGCGCAGCGTGACGTTCAGGCCGATGCCGAGCACCACCGCGGGCGGGTCACCGGGCGTGGGGCCGGGCACCGCCTCGGCGAGGATGCCGGCGCACTTGGCCTCGCCGATCAGCAGGTCGTTCGGCCACTTCAGGGTGGCGTCCAGCTCGGCCAGCCGGGTCACCGCCTCGACCAGGGCCACCCCGGCCAGCAGCGGCAGCCAGCCGTACCCGGCCGGGGGTGCGGCCGGCCAACCTCGGTCCGGCACGGCCTGTCCGGGCCGGAGCAGCACGCTGGTCGCGATGCCGGCTCGCGGCGGTGACTGCCAGCTGCGCCCACGCCGGCCGCGCCCCGCGGTCTGCCGCTCGGCGACCACCACCAGGCCCTCCGCCTCGCCGGCCTGGGCCGCCGCGGCGGCGTCGGCGTTCGTGGAACCGGTCTCGGTGCGCAACTCCAGGCGCGCCCAGGGGCCGTAGGGCGCGACGAGCGCCCGGCGCAGCCGGGCCGCCGACAGCGGCGGACGATCCAGATCGGTGTACGGCGAACCCGGCATTCCGCCAGCCTACGGGTGCGCCGCCGAGGTGGGCTGCACTCCATCGATCGCCTGAACCATCGTTATATTCGCTGGGTGACTACCGAGACCGGGAGCAACATCCACAGCACCGCCGGCAAGCTGGCGGACCTGGCCCGCAGGGTCGAGGAGGCGGTCCACGCCGGCTCGGCCCGAGCCGTGGAGAAGCAGCACGCCAGGGGCAAGAAGACCGCCCGGGAGCGGATCGGGATGCTGCTCGACGAGGGCAGCTTCGTCGAGCTTGACGAGTTCGCCAGGCACCGCAGCACCAACTTCGGCCTGGACCGCAGCCGCCCGTACGGCGACGGTGTGATCACCGGTTACGGCACCGTCGACGGCCGCCAGGTCTGCGTCTTCGCCCAGGACTTCACGGTGTTCGGCGGCTCCCTCGGCGAGGTCTTCGGCGAGAAGATCGTCAAGCTGATGGAGCTGGCCATGAAGATCGGTTGCCCGGTCATCGGCATCAACGACTCCGGTGGCGCCCGGATCCAGGAGGGCGTGACCTCGCTCGGCCTCTACGGCGAGATCTTCTTCCGCAACGTACGGGCCAGCGGTGTCATCCCGCAGATCTCGTTGATCATGGGCCCGTGCGCGGGTGGTGCGGTCTACTCCCCCGCCGTCACCGACTTCACCGTGATGGTCGACCAGACCTCGCACATGTTCATCACCGGCCCCGACGTGATCAAGACCGTCACCGGCGAGGACGTGGGCATGGAGGAGTTGGGCGGCGCCCGCACCCACAACACCCGCAGCGGCAACGCGCACTACCTGGCCACCGACGAGTCCGACGCGATCGACTACGTGCGGGCGCTGCTGTCGTACCTGCCGTCGAACAACCTGGACGAGCCGCCGACCTTCCCCGTTGACGCGGACCTCGCGGTCACCGACCAGGATCGGGAGTTGGACGCCCTCATCCCGGACTCGGCCAACCAGCCGTACGACATGCACCAGGTGATCGCGCACGTGCTCGACGACGGCGAGTTCCTGGAAGTCCAGCCGCTGTACGCGCAGAACATCGTGGTCGGTCTCGGCCGGGTCGAGGGCCGCCCGGTCGGGGTGGTGGCCAACCAGCCGATGCACTTCGCCGGCACGCTGGACATCGCCGCCAGCGAGAAGGCGGCCCGCTTCGTCCGCACCTGCGACGCGTTCAACATCCCGGTACTGACCTTCGTGGACGTACCCGGGTTCCTGCCCGGCACCGGCCAGGAGTGGGACGGCATCATCCGCCGCGGCGCCAAGCTGCTCTACGCGTACGCCGAGGCCACCGTGCCGAAGGTCACCGTGATCACCCGCAAGGCGTACGGCGGGGCGTACGACGTGATGGGCTCCAAGCACCTCGGCGCCGACCTCAACTTCGCCTGGCCGACGGCACAGATCGCGGTGATGGGCGCGCAGGGTGCGGTGAACATCCTCTACCGGCAGGAACTCGCCGCCGCCGAGGACCCGGCCGCGCTACGCGCCGAGAAAATCGCCGAGTACGAGGACACCCTGGCCAACCCGTACGTCGCCGCCGAGCGAGGCTACGTCGACGCGGTGATCGCACCACACGAGACCCGTACCCAGATCGTCCGCGCGCTACGGGTGCTCCGCACCAAGCGCGAAACCCTCCCCCCCAAGAAACACGGCAACATCCCCCTCTAGCTGTGCAAGGAAGGGCCCCCTATTAACGCCTCGTGTATAGGAAGGGCCCCCTATTAACACGCAGCAGGCCGCAGCAACCTGTTCTCAGCAGCGCCCAAGGTAGCTCCACCGCTATCGAATCTTGGTGCGAAAATGCCCCTCTGAGGGCGTTTTCGCACCAAGATTCACAAGGACGTCGGGTTCACGACCTGGTGGTACTGCAACTCGTACATGTGTCCGGCCTTCACCATGATCGTCGCCTCGATCGGGCGGCGACCCTCCGCGTAGACGACACGGAACGTTCGCATGATCGAGATGTCGGGCGGCAACTCCAGGACGACGAACTCATCAGAGGTCGGCGGACGCGTCGACACCTGATCGACGAACTCTTGGGGAATGAACCCCAGATCGCTGAGGGCGCGCGGGGTGCCGCCCTTGATGCGCCGCTTCTCGGCGAGCGGCGTTCCCCGCGCGATGTCGACCGGATAATACGAGTGCACCAGTTCGGCGGGTTCGTCGTCGAGTTGCATGACCTGCTTGCGCAGCACAGCCACGTCGCCATCCGCAAGACCGAACGCGAGTCGGACCTGCTCTTCGTCCGGTCGCTGGTCGGCCTCGACGGGGAAGCGATCGCGCCTACCCCGACAGCCACGCCTCCGGTCAGCGGGAAGCGACCAGGCCGGCCTCGGTGAGCAGCGGGCTGGCCAGCATCAGGCCGCCCACGACCAGCACAGCGAGGTTGACCACACCGAAGAGGACGACCCAGAAGAACGCCGGCAGCGGGGTGATCCCGGCGAGTTGGTCGGCGTCGGAGGCCGGCATGCCGCGCTGGGTCCGCATGCGTTGCAATTCCACCACCGGACGTACGCCGCCGAGCAGCAGGAACCACACGCCGGTCCAGGCGAAGGCGGCCTGCACCTGCGGGCTGGCGTACCAGGAGATGGCGAGCACCGCCCCGCCGGTGACCACCAGGGTCAGCGCACCGTAGACGTTGCGGATCATGACCAGCATGGCCAGCAGCAGCACCACGGCGATCCAGAGCAGCAGCGTGATCCGGTTGCCGGCGAGCAGCCACGCCCCGCCCAGGCCGACCAGGGGCGGCGCGATGTAGCCGGCGAGCAGGGTGAGCGCCATGCCGGGACCGGTGGGGCGGCCAGCGGAGAGGGTCAGGCCGGAGGTGTCCGAGTGCAGCCGGATGCCGTGCAGCTTGCGCCCGGTGAGCAGCGCGGCCAAGGCGTGCCCGCCCTCGTGGGCGATGGTGATCGCGTTGCGGGCGATCCGCCACGGCAACCGGGTGGAGACCACCAGCAGCGCGACCACACCGGTGAGCAGCACCAGCAGCGGCGGCGGGTCGGGCTGCGCGCCGAACAAGCGGTCCCAGAACTCCGTCATGCCATCCACCGACACCATGGGGCGCGAGCCTACCGCCCACGTCCCGACGCCGGTCCGGCGGCGACGAGGTGTTCGGATGTCGATCCCGGGCCAACCGCCCGTATGGTGTCAGACTGACCGGGTGACGATCGGATCGGGAGGTGAACGCCGGTGACCGCGGCCCCCTGGAATCGCACGTGGGTCCGTGGACGGAGGCCGAGTACTTCGGTACGGGCAAGACCAACGCCCGGTTCGAGCTGCTCGGCGGGAGCCTGCTCGTCAGCCCTGCCCCGAGTAAGCGACACCAGTTGGTGTCGCGGCGCCTGGCAAACAGCCTCGACCTCGCGGCCGAGCCCGCCAGCCTCGCAGTTTTCGAGGCGGTCAACGTTCGACTCGGCCCCAACCGGATCGCGATACCGGATGTTGTCGTGGCGGACACCGACGACGAAGGCACTGTGATCGAGGCGGCCGAGGTGGCGCTGGTCGGCGAGATCGTGTCGCCGGGCAACGCCGCCGCCGACCGGGTGCTCAAGATGCAGCTCTACGCGATCGCCCGGATTCCCTGGTATTTGCTGGTCGAGCAGGACGGTGACGCGCACTCGCTGCGGCTGTACCGGTTCGACGGCGGGCACTATGTCGAGGAACAGGTCGCCAAGGCCGGCGAGACGCTCACGCTCACCGAACCGTTCCGCTGGCAGGTCGATCCGGCGGCGTTGCGCTGAGCGCCAGGTGGGCCCGCCACGTACCACGGCGACCGCAGCCGACTGATCGCCCTGGCAACAACACCTGACGTACGGCTGCGGCGGTAGGCCGGCCCTGCGCGGAGCAGACACCGGACCACCGCCGTACACCTGCCGTTGCCGGCGTGCCCACCCTCAGCCCTACCGCCGGCGCGGCATCGCTCAGACTTGTCGTCTCGTCGCTCAGGCCCGTCGGCGGGCGGTGAGCGCGACCGGCACGGTCATGCCGCCACGGCGGGTTACGCTGCCCCGGCGGGTCAGGTTCCAGCCGGCGAACGCGGCCCCGGCCAGCGTCAGCAGACTGACCAGCGTGGCCAGCACCGCGACACCGGCGGTGGCGATCAGCAGTGCGAGATTGCCGAGCACCACGAAGGTCCACAGTGCCAGACGGGGCCGGGCATCCGTTCCTCGGTAACCCATGTCGGGCCTCCCTTCCGTCCTTGGAGATCAGATACCCCGAACGGCGGGAAACCATGCCTGGCGTGATCAGTCCTGGCGGTCCGGCACGAACTCCCGGAAGATCATCTCGAAGTTCTCAAGCTCGTCGTCCCAGTCCTTGTTCGCGACCTCCCAGCGCAACGCGAAGGCCCGGTTGCTGGCGGTCACGAAGGCCCGGTTGCGGGTACGGATCCTGGTGTTGTCACGGTCCTCGAGCCAGTCCCAGTCCGCGCAGGTACGCCACTTGCACTCGAACGACCGGATGTTGATGAACTCGTAGTTGCGCACGAGGTTCTTGCGGTTCGGCTCTTGCCTGCGCCATTCGGCGGCGGCATCCTGCTTCGGCTCGTTGGTCCGGTCGATGAGCAGTTCACCGACACCGTTCGGGTCCTGGTAGATGACCGAACTGCCGCTGCTGCTGCGCCGCCACCCGTCGGGGATCGGCAGCTTGAAGCCCACCGGGTCGGTCTTCATCGACCACCCCTCGGGCAGGCCACCGGCGGTCTCGGACGGGCTGGGCGAGGCGGACGGCGTGGGTGAAGCGGACGGGCTCGGCGCGGCACTCGTCGGCGCCGGCGTCGCAGGCTCCGAGGTCGGTGCGACCGACGACGCCTCGGTGGGGCTGGCCCCACCCTGCGGGGTCTCCCCCTCACCGCCGTCGCCACTGGTCAGCAGCGGCACCGCCACCACCAGGCCGACAAGCAGCAGGGCCACCAGGGCACCGACGAGCACGGCGCGCCGGGTCCGCTCCGACCGCAACTGGCCGGCCTTGAAAACCGAACCACGCGCCGGACTCACCGGCGCCGACGACAACTTCGAGGTCCGTTCAGGGACGACAGGCGTCGCGTCGCCCCTCGACACCGGCGAATCCACCCGGGTCACCGCGACATCCGGCGCCGACCGGTCCGTCCCGGCCGTGGCCGTCACGCCTGAGGCACCGGCCGCCGGCTGCGCCGCGGCGGCGTTCGCCAGCTGCGCCGTACTGGCCTCCGCCGCCTGCTCCGCAGTGGCGCTCGTTGCCCCGGCCTGCTCGCTCGGCTTGTCCCGGCCCGGCCCGTTCGTGCCCTCAGCAACAGCCTTGCCTCCGGCGACAGCGCCCTCGCCGTCGGCGGCGTCCACACTGTCGGCGGTGGCGTCCTTGGCACCGGCAGCCGCCCTGCCCCCGGCGGCCTGCGCGACTGCGGCGTCGGCGGAGGGCGAGTCCGGCTTGCTCGCCGAGACAGCCCGGTCAGGGGCGTCCACCTTCGTCGTGGGCGCGGCATCCGAGCCGGTCGCGGAGGCGTCCACCTTCGTCGTGGGTGCGGCGTCAGAGCCGGTGGCGGAGGCGTCGACCTTCGCCGTCGCGTCCGCACCGGCCGGGGTCGCGGTCGCGCCGACAGCGGCGGCACCAGCGGCGAGACCGGACCGCGCAGGGGTACGCGGTGCCGGCGGCGTGACCGGAGCAGAGGGGTTGGCCGGCCGCTCCCCGGAGGGGCGCGGCCCCGGCACCAGCGGTGGTCGCGGCTCGCGTGGACCGTTCGGCCCCGGCCGGCGTACCCCGTCGAGCAGTGAGATGCCGCGCGTCCGCCGGACGCTCGCCTTGCGCAGCATGCGCTCGGCGGACTCGGCGGTGATGCGTTCCTGGGGATCCTTGCGCAGCAGTCCGGTGAGCACCTGCTTGAGCGGGCCGGCGTTGCGCGGCGGCGGCACCGGTTCGGTGGCGAGCGCGGCCAGGGTGGCGATCGCCGACGAGCGAGCGTACGGCGACTTGCCCTCCACGGCGGCATAGAGCGTGGCACCCAGCCCCCACAGGTCGGCCTCCGGCCCGGCCGTGCCGTCCCGGGCCCGCTCCGGCGATATGTACGCCGGTGAGCCGAGCACCATGCCGGTGCGGGTGACGTTCGGGTCGCCGGGGATCGTCGCCAGGCCGAAGTCGGTGAGCACCACCCGCCCGTCGTCACCGAGCAGCACGTTGCCCGGCTTGACGTCGCGGTGCATGATGCCGGCCTTGTGCGCGGCCTTCAACGCGTTCAACACGCCCAGCCCGATCTCCACCGCCCGGGCCGGTGGCACCGGCCCGTCCGCGGCGAGCGTGTCCTGTAACGATCGGGAGGCCACGTACTCCATGACGATCCACGGGTCACCGTCGGTGCGGAGCACGTCGAAGATGCGCACAACGTTGATGTTGTTGAGCCGGGCGATGGCCCGGGCCTCGCGCAACGAACGCTCCCGCATCTCGCGACGCTCGTCGGTGGTCAGGCCGGGCGGTGGTACGAGTTCCTTGATCGCGACGTCGCGGTGCAGCACCTCGTCGCGGGCTTTCCATACCCGACCCATGCCGCCCTGACCGAGCGGCGAGATGAGCCGGTACCGGTCGGCGACGAGTTGGGGGTCGGGAGCGTCAGACATCGCTGAGACGGTACCCGGCAGCACTGACGCTCACACCGTCGGCACGCCACTCTGCGACGAAGATCAAGCTCACGCCGCGTACCCTGGGCATATGCCTGGGGATGAGCCGCTGTTCCGGATCGTGCGCGGCACGCCGACCGCCGAGGAAGTGGCCGCGTTGGTAGGCGTGATCGTCGCCCGCTCCCGCCCGGCGCAGGGGTCGACCCCGGCCCCGACCTCGGCATGGGCGCGCAGCGGTCGCCCGGCGGGCCTCGGCCGACTGCCCGGCCCCACCGCGTGGCGCGACTCCGCGCTTCCACACTGAACTCTCGCGCTCACCCGCTCACCTTCAGATATACGACACTTCGGCATACGCGCCGGACGATCGAGTCGCGGTCAACGCGCGGTCGGCGCGGTCAACGCGGTCGGGGCTCCCGAGGGCGGCGGTCACACACTAACCTCACTCTGGGAAGCTGGTTCGTGACAGGCTGGGAGGGGCCCGCATGATCCCCGAGGAGGACCGACAAGCGTCCTGGTTACGCGGCTACGGTGGCATTGAGGCAGACATCCAGCAGATGCGGGAGTTCGCCGACCGACTCCGCGCCGAGGTGGACAACAACTACGCCGCCCACCTGCCCTACATCGCCAATGACATGCTCGCCAAGGTGCCCAACCCGGCCGACGCGTTCATCGAGTTGGTGCACTTCATGCGGGCCCACTGGGAGACGCAACAGGCCGCCGCGAACGCCGTCTGGGGCCTCGGCCACAGCACCGGCCACCTGGCCGACGCCGCCGGACAGGTCGCCGACCGGTACGGCTCGGCCGACGCCTTCTCGGCCGCCCGGGTGACCGACATCCAGCAGGCCCTCAAGGGCACCGGCGTCGCATCCGGACAGTCCGGACAGTCCGGTCCATCGCCGTCGTTCACCGACCCCACCGGCCCCGAGAGCGCGGGCCCGGTGGTGTTGCCGTGAGAGAACCCGGCGTCGGCCGCAGCGGTGGCCTCACCGACTGGTACCTCATGAACGTCGCCGACATGTGGGCCTGCCTCCAGGACCACCAGGCCGACCACCACTGGCGGCACGTCGCCGGCTGGCGCAAAATCTGCGATCTGGCCGGCCAACACCTCACCCGACTCCGGACGTACCGCGACGGTCTGGCACGAGCCTGGCCACCCGAGACCAACACCGCCGCCCGCGTCTACCTCGCCGAACTGGACGACCTCATCGACCAGGTGCAAAGCACCCACGACGCCGCCGCCGCCAACCAGAGCGCGCTCTCCGCCGCCACCCAGGCCCTCACCAGCACCCGCACCGAACTAAAAAAGATCTACGACGAGTACGCCACCAAGCTCCAGCAGAAGCGAGCCTGGGACGAAACGGCAGCCGACCCGAAAGCCGCCGCCGGCAGCAGAGCAACCCAGCCACCGGTCACCGACACCGAGTTGGAACGCCTGAACATCCAGGCACGCGGCATCATGTACGGGCTGAGCGGCGAACTCCAACAAGCCCAAGTAATGCTCCGCCAACCCCCACCCCCGCACCGAGCTCAGCCTGCGCGGGATCAGCCGGCGTTCGAGGGCAATCACCCTGCCAGCGGTCCAGCCCCGATCATTCCCCCGATCTTGCCTGTTCCGCTGTCTCCCCCGAGCAACGCCGCATCGTCCAGCCGGCCATCATCGCCGGCACGACCAGTCCCCACGACCAGTTCCCCTACGACGGGTCCAGTCCTAGGCGCGGCTCCTCCTGGGCCGGTGGCTGCCCATCCCAATCCCACAGCGCCGGTCCTGGGATCGCCCGCCCCGCCCTCTCCCGGCTTTGGAGCGCTGCCGCCAGCACCACCTTCGACAGACACGCGACCTGCCAGCCCCGCCCCAGGGAACGGCCAGTCTGGCAGGCCGAATGCTAGTGGACCAAACCCACGAATCATGCCATTTGGAGGCGTCATCGGCGGTGCCCCGAATTCTGGTCTGGGCCGACCAACATCGAATGGCGAACAGGTTCGACGAGTCAATCCAGTCGGTGGAGTAATTGGCGGCGGAGCCGCTGGCACGGCCCCGACGGGGGCGGCCGGCTCCCGCCCAGGAGGAGTCAAAGGACTCGGCGGAATTAACAAGTTTCCGAATACTAACACCCCGCCCTATTTAGGCATGTCGAACCTCAACAGCCCTGGCGGCATTCGGGCCGATCATCGCAGCCCGGAGGGGAATGATCTACGCCGATGGGATCCAGACCATCCCTGGGAGACAGATCGGGGCGTTAGCCCGGTGGTTCGACCACCGGACGAAGAGGGACCAATTGACCCTGGCCCCGCCATCGGAATTAATCGGTGACGATCACAACTGCACGCCTCGGGATTGCACTTATCCTCCTTGCATCACTCACACTATCGCCAGCCTATCCCGCCGAAGCCAATCGGACGCCACCGGCAACTGAAGTGGAAGACATCCGAGGGAAGCAATGGCATCTAAACTATCTCGACGTCAGCGGCGCACATAAGATCAGCCAGGGGGACGGCATCCGCGTGGCCGTGATTGACACAGGCGTCCATCCACACCCGGACCTTCGAAATAATCTACTTCCGGGAGCCAACGTCGCACCTGAGGAAATCGGCGATGGACGCCATGATCAAGATGGCCATGGGACCGGCATGGGGGGCCTTATAGCCGCACACGGACAATCAGTGAACAAGGGAGCGCTAGGAATTGCACCCAGAGCGCGCATACTACCTGTCCGCTTCAAGCTAGAGGGCTCTCTTGGCTCAGCAGGAGATCTTGCTCGCGCCATCGAACACGCCACGCATAACGGGGCTGACGTAATAAGCATCTCATCCGCCGGCGGCCCTGATGTCAGGGTTCAACAGGCGATAGATGCGGCCGCTCAAGCGGATGTGGTGCTCGTGGCAGCGGCCGGGAATCAACCCCACGACCAGCACGTCGGATTTCCTGCAGCTTACCCTAATGTTGTTGCTGTTGGCGGCATTGACCGCGATAGCGAACACGCCGATGTTTCTGTCAGCGGAGACGAGATTGACGTTGTGGCACCAGCGGTCGAAATTTACAGCACTGGAATCGACGGCGAATACCGAGTTGGAACGGGCACGTCGGGGGCTGCGGCGATTGTGGCGGGGGCGGCGGCGTTGGTGCGGGCGAAGTATCCGTACCTTCCGGCGGACGAGGTGGCGCATCGGTTGACTGCGACCGCAATCGACAAGGGACCACCCGGGCGTGACGACCAGTACGGGTACGGGGTCATCGACCTGGTGGCGGCGCTGACGGCAGACGTACCGCCGAGGGGTTTTGAGTCGATGCCGGCGACCGCGCCGGGCGGCGGCTCGACCACGGCGGCGGATGGGCCACGGGCGGACCCGGAGCGGGACGCGAGCGTGCGGGGCCTGATCACCTTGGGTGTGTTGCTGGCGGCTGGGGGTGCGTGGGCATGGTTCGTTCGACGTCGGCGCAGATCCGATGATCCGCCACCTCGAATCAGTCGCTGAGGCGATGGTGGGACCACGCCATCTCGGTGACGAACACGCGGGGGGCGATCGGTGGCACTCATATTCGCGAGGATCGTGATTTCAGCATGAAATCAGTATTTCTCAATGAGAACACGCAAGCAGCAAGAATGAAGAGCCTGGGGTTACCGTCCGTGACTTCCGAAGGCGCAGGTGGCGTGATGCGTGGCTGACGGTGGGAACCGGTAACGTCAGCGAGGTGTCTGATGTCTTGCCGCTTCGACTGGTGCTCGCCTCAGCGAGTCCGGCCCGCCGGAAGTCCCTGCAAGCCGCCGGCATCGAGCCGGAGGTACTGGTCAGTGGGGTTGATGAATCACTCGTGGTGTCCGAGCGGGCAGAGGATCTCTGTCTGGAGTTGGCCCGGCTGAAGGCGCAGGCGGTGCTGAGTCGGTTGCGGCCCACTGACGAGCAGCGGACGCTCGTGTTGGGCTGCGACTCCGTGCTCGCCTTCGACGGGGAGATTCTCGGTAAACCTGAGGATGCCGCCGAGGCCACTCGGCGGTGGGAGCGGATGCGCGGTCGCAGCGGGGTGCTGCACAGCGGCCACTGTCTCATTGACATGGTGGACGGGCGTCGAGCGGAGGCGGTCGCTTCCACGGTGGTGCACTTCGCCGACATCACTGACCACGAGATTGCCACGTATGTCGGTACCGGCGAGCCGCTGGCGGTGGCCGGCGCGTTCACGATCGACGGTCTCGGTGGGCCGTTCGTGGAGCGGATCGAAGGAGATCCCGGCACCGTCGTCGGGCTTTCCCTACCACTGTTGCGACGCCTGCTCGCCGATCTTGACCTGCGGATCACCGATCTGTGGACGAAGGTCGCGCCCGGCAACCAGTTGGTCGAGCCGCTCGGCTAGCGTCCGAGCATGACGCTCAAGTCGATCCCGCTCACCGACGAATTGCACGCTTACCTCGTCGCGCACGGTGCCCCGCCGGACGAGGTCGTACGCGACCTGGCCGAAGAGACGCTGGCCCTCCTGCCCGCCCAGGCTTCCATGCAGGTCGCGCCGGAGCAGGCCGCCTTCCTGACGTTCCTGACCCGGCTGCTCGGCGTACGGCAAGCGGTGGAGGTGGGCACCTTCACCGGCCTCTCCTCGCTGGCGATCGCCCGTGGCCTCGCCGAGGACGGGCGGTTGACCTGCTTTGACATTTCGGAGGAGTACACAAGCGTCGCGCGACGTTACTGGGCGCGCGCGGGCGTCGACGACCGGATCGAGCTGCGCATCGGCCCGGCCGGTGACCGGCTGCGGGAGTTGCCCAACGAGCGCCACCTGGACTTCGCCTTTATCGACGCCGACAAGACGGGCTACCCGATCTACTGGGCCGAGTTGGTGCCGCGGATGCGTCCGGGTGGGGTGATCGCCGTCGACAACGTGCTGCGGCATGGCCGGGTGACCGCGCCGCAGAGCGCCGACGACCGGGCCATCGCCGCCTTCAACGACGACGTCCTGGCCGACGTACGGGTCGACGCCGTGATGCTGCCGATCGCGGACGGCCTGACGCTCGCGCGGGTGCACTGACCGCCCAGGTACCGGGTTGTTAAGAAGGGGCCCTTCCTATACACGAGGCGTTAATAGGGGGCCCCTCCTTTCACCGCACGCTGCGGGCGAACTGGCGGGCGGCCCAGAAGACGCCGGCGGCGGCGAGCACCGTGATGATGGTCAGGCCCTGCCAGACCCGTTCGTTGCCGACGTCGCCGTTGAACAGCGCCCGGGTGCCGTCGACCGCCCAGGAGAACGGGTTCCACTTGGCGACGCCCTGCAACCAACCGGGGGCGAAGGCGAGCGGCAGCAGGATGCCGGAGAGCAGCAGCACGGGCTGGGCCACGGTGTTCATCAGAGGGGCGAGCGCGTCCTCGCTCTTGACCTTCAACGCCACACCGTAGGAGACCGCCGAGGTCATCAGCGCGATCAGGGCGAGCATGAGGTACGCCAGCAGCAGGTCACCGATGAAGACGCGCAGGTCGAACAGGAGCGCGAGCAGGGTGATGATGACCGCCTGGGCCAGCAGCGACACCACGTCACGCAGGGAGCGGCCGAGCAGCAGGGCGAGTCGGCTGACCGGGGTGACCCGGGAGCGTTCGATGACTCCGGCGCGCAGTTCGGCGATCAGACCGAAGCCCTGGAACAGGCCGCCGAAGATGGCCAGCAGCACCAGCAGGCCGGGTACGAAGATCTTGTACGCCTCGGCCTGGGTGGGCGCGTTCAGCGCCGGCTTGAGCAGCGGGGCGAAGAGCAGCAGATACATCACCGGCTGGAAGACGCCGACGAAGACCCACACCGGGTTGCGCAGCAGCAGGTGCAGTTGTCGCTGGAAGATCAGCCAGGTGTCACGGGCGAGCTTCATGAGATCTCCTGGTCGGGTCAGGACTCGCGCAGCGAGCGGCCGGTCTTGGTGAGGAAGACGTCGTCGAGGCTGGGACGGTGCAGCTCGATCGACCTCAGGTCGAGCCCGGCGGCGTCGATGCGACGCAGGATCCGGGGGATGGCGGTGGCGCCCTCATCGACGAAGAGGCGCAACCCGCCCTCGTCGAGGGTTTCCAGCCGGTTGACGTACTCCTCGCCGTCGAGCAGCTTCTCGGCCTCGCCGGTGTCGGCCAGTTCGAGGCCGACCTGCACCACGTCGCCGGAAATCTCGCGCTTCAGCTCGGCAGGCGTACCTTCGGCGACCACCTCGCCGTGATCCATGATCGCGATGCGGTCGCAGAGCGCGTCCGCCTCGTCCAGGTAGTGGGTGGTGATGAAGACCGTCATGCCGTCGGTGCGCAGCCGCCGGATCTCGTCCCACATGTGGGCGCGGCTCTGCGGGTCGAGCCCGGTGGTGGGCTCGTCCAGGAAGACGATTTTCGGCTCGTGGATGATGCCGAGCGCGATCTCGACCCGGCGTCGCTGGCCACCGGAGTACGTCTTGCACTTGCGGTCGGCGAACTCGGTGAGCTGGAACGCCTCCAGTGCCCGGACGGCCCGTCGCTGCGCCTCGGCCTTACCGATGCCGTACATCCGGGCCTGGAGCACCAACTCCTCCCGGGCGGTGGACTCGTCCCAGGTGCTGCCGCCCTGCGCCACGTAGCCGATGCGGCGGCGTACCTCGCCCGGGTCCTTGAGCAGGTCGGCACCGGCGACGGTGGCCTGACCGCCGTCGGGCTCGATGAGCGTCGCCAGCATCCGCAACGTCGTGGTCTTGCCGGCGCCGTTCGGGCCGAGGAACCCGAAGATCTCGCCCGCCGTCACGTCCAGGTCGACGCCGCGTACGGCGTCCACGGTCTTCGTCTCCCGACCGGCGCGGCTGCGGAACGACTTCCGCAGCCCTCTGGTCTCGATCATCTTTACTCCCCGTTCGAGGCCTCCGTCGGCCAGCGTCGTCACGGCCACCCGACCACATGCGTACGACATCACCCGCCAGGCGAGCCCGACCGCTGCACACCCCTGAGCGATCGTTAGGGCCAACCGGGCGAGCTATAAACTCCCGGTCAGCAACTTCCGGGAGGAGCCAAGGTGCGCAAGGTACTCATCGCCAACCGGGGCGAGATCGCCGTCCGCGTCATCCGCGCCTGCCAGGATGCCGGCCTGAGCAGCGTCGCGGTGTACGCGGACTCCGACCGGACGGCCCTGCACGCCACGCTCGCCGAGGAAGCGTACGCCCTGGGCGGCGACACCGCTGCGAATACCTACTTGCAGGTCGACAAGCTGATCGACGTCGCCGCCCGTTCCGGTGCCGACGCGGTGCACCCGGGCTACGGCTTCCTCTCCGAGAACGCCGATTTCGCCCAGGCCGTCATCGATGCCGGGCTGACCTGGATCGGTCCCACCCCGCAGGCGATCCGTGACCTCGGTGACAAGGTCACCGCCCGGCACATCGCCCAGCGGGCCGGCGCTCCGCTGGTGCCCGGCACCCCCGAACCGGTCGGCAGCCCGGACGAGGTGATCGCCTTCGCGGTCGAACACGGCCTGCCGGTGGCGATCAAGGCGGCCTTCGGTGGCGGCGGGCGTGGCCTGAAGGTGGCCCGCACCATGGCGGAGATCCCGCAGCTGTTCGAGTCGGCCACCCGCGAGGCGGTCGCCGCGTTCGGCCGGGGTGAGTGCTTCGTCGAGCGGTACCTCGACCGGCCGCGCCACGTCGAGGCGCAGATCCTGGCCGACCAGCACGGCAACGTGATCGTGGTCGGCACCCGGGACTGCTCGTTGCAGCGCCGGCACCAGAAGCTGGTGGAGGAGGCGCCGGCACCGTTCCTCACCGACGCCCAGCGGCAGCAGATCCACGACAGCGCCAAGGCGATCTGCCGGGAAGCCGGCTACCACGGCGCGGGCACGGTCGAGTACCTGGTGGGCGAGGACGGCACCATCTCCTTCCTGGAGGTCAACACGCGGCTTCAGGTGGAGCACCCGGTCACCGAGGAGACCGCCGGCATCGACCTGGTACGCGAGCAGTTCCGGATCGCCGACGGGGAGCCGCTGCGGTTCACCACGGACCCGACGCCGCGCGGGCATTCGATCGAGTTCCGGATCAACGGCGAGGACCCGGGCCGCAGCTTCCTGCCGGCCCCGGGCACGGTGACCGCGCTGCGCCTGCCCAGCGGCCCCGGCGTACGGGTGGACACCGGCATCTCGGCCGGCGACGTGATCGGCGGCAACTTCGACTCGCTGCTGGCCAAGGTGATCATCACCGGGGAGACCCGCACCGAGGCGCTGGAACGGGCCCGCCGGGCGTTGGACGAGATGGTGGTGGAGGGGATGGCGACCGCGTTGCCCTTCCATCGCCTGGTGGTCCGCGATGCCGCCTTCACCGCCGAGCCGTTCACCGTGCACACCCGCTGGATCGAGACCGAGTTCGACAACACCGTGCCGCCGTTCGCCGGTGCCGCCGGTGCCGCCGGCCCGGCCGAGCGCGAGACCGTCGTGGTCGAGGTGGCGGGCAAGCGGCTGGAGGTCAGCCTCCCCGCCGGGTTCGGCGCGGGTACGACCACCTCAGCGCCAGCCGGGCGGAAGCCGACCCGCCGCAGCACCAGCGCCACGGCCGGTACGCCGGCCAGCGGCGACGCCCTCACCTCCCCGATGCAGGGCACCATCGTCAAGATCGCAGTATCCGACGGGGACACCGTCGCCGAGGGTGACCTGGTGGTGGTCCTGGAGGCGATGAAGATGGAGCAGCCCCTGTACGCCCACCAGGCCGGCACCATCAGCGCCCTGTCCGCCGAAGTCGGCGCGGTCATCCCCCCCGGCACCCCCATCTGCACCATCACCTAACC
>NZ_POTX01000137.1 GCF_003236305.1 Micromonospora endophytica
AAGAGACAGCCCCTGCACCGCCCCCTGACCGCCTTGGCGAAGTCGCCCTCAGCCTGCGCCGGGCGGCGACCACCTCGACACCGGTGCCTGCGGTTCGCGCGGTGCTCGGCGCGACGGACACCCGCGCGGCGTACGAGGTACAGCGCCGCAACGTCGCACACCTGGTAGCGGCCGGCGACCGCGTCGTCGGCCGGAAGATCGGACTCACCTCGACCGCGGTCCAGCGACAACTCGGGGTGAACGAGCCGGACTTCGGCACCCTGCTGGACTCGATGCGGGTGCCGGACGGCGGCACCGTCGACCGGCGCCGCCTGCTGCAACCGAAGGTCGAGGCGGAGATCGCGTTCGAGCTCGCCGCCCCCATCACCGAGGTCCCGGACGATCCCGCGCGCCTGGTGCCACTGATCCGCACCGCCCGGCCGGCGATCGAGATCGTGGACAGCCGGATCGAACGCTGGGACATCACCATCGTCGACACGATCGCCGACAACGCCTCCAGCGGGTTGTTCGTGCTGGGGGACGGCCTGCTGCCGGTCGACCCGCCCGCGCTGGCCGGCGTAGCGATGCGGATGCGGCGCAACGGTGTGCAGGTCTCGACCGGCCGGGGCGCCGACTGCCTGGGCAGCCCGCTGCTGAGCCTGCACTGGCTCGCGACCACGATGGCCGCGCTGGGCGACCCCCTCCAGGCCGGCGACATCGTGCTCAGCGGGGCGCTCGGGCCCATGTGCGCCGTCGAACCAGGAGACACCTTCGCCGCCACGGTCGGCGACACGGACGTCTCCGTGAGCTTCTCGGAAGGAACTCCGTCGTGACACCAGCGGTCAACAGCGAAACGGGGCAACCCGACGGAGCGGATCGGCGGCACAAGGTCGCCGTCATCGGCTCCGGCAACATCGGCACCGACCTGATGATGAAAGTACTGCGCTCGGACGTGCTGCGGATGGGAGCGATGGTCGGGATCGACCCGAACTCCGACGGCCTCGCGCGCGCCGGACGGCTCGGCGTACCCACCACCGCCCTCGGCGTACGCGGGCTGCTCGACCGGCCGGACCTGGCGGAGTTCACTGTCGTGTTCGATGCCACCTCGGCAAAGGCCCACGTGGCGAACTACGCGGCCCTGCGGGAGACCGGACTGCGGGTCGTCGACCTGACGCCGGCGGCCATCGGCCCGCTGGTCGTGCCACCGGTGAATCTGGACCGGTTCGCCGACGCGCCGAACGTCAACATGGTGACCTGCGGTGGACAGGCCACCATTCCGATCGTGGCGGCCGTCAGCGCGGTCGGGCCGGTCCACTACGCGGAGATCGTCGCCTCGATCGCCTCCCGGTCGGCGGGTCCGGGCACCCGGGCCAACATCGACGAGTTCACCCACACCACGAGCCGGGCCATCGAAGTGGTGGGTGGCGCGCGGCGTGGCAAGGCGATCATCGTCCTGAATCCGGCCGAGCCGCCCATGATCATGCGAGACACCGTCTACTGCCTGACCAGCGCCGCGGACGCCGACGAGATCCGGCACTCGATCACGGAGATGGCGCGGCGCGTGCGCGAGTACGTGCCGGGTTACGTCATCAAGCAGGAGATCCAGGTACGCCCGGTCGCCGCCGGCGACCCGCTGCGCGCCCTCGCCGGCGAGGAGGTCGCCGACCTGCACCTCGTCTCGGTGTTCCTGGAGGTGGCGGGCGCCGGCGACTACCTGCCCGCCTACGCCGGCAACCTCGACATCATGACCTCGGCGGCGCTACGGGTCGGGGAGCTGCTGGCCGCCCGGGGACGGGTCGAGACCGAAGGGACGCACCCATGAGCAGCCAGCGCCTGTACCTCCAGGACGTCACTCTCCGCGACGGCATGCACGCGGTCCGCCATCAGTACACGCTGCCGCAGGTACGGGCGATCGCCGCCGCCCTGGACGAGGCGGGCGTCGACGCCATCGAGATCACGCACGGCGACGGCCTCTCCGGCAGCAGCGTCAACTACGGGCCCGGCGCCCACTCCGACCTGGACTGGATCAGCGCGGTGGCCGCCGTCGTCCAGCGGGCGCGAGTCACCGTGCTGCTCCTTCCCGGCATCGGCACGGTCCAGAACCTCGTCGACGCCTGGCACGCCGGCGCGCGCTCCGTCCGGATCGCCACGCACTGCACCGAGGCCGACATCGCCATCCAGCACATCGAGGCCGCCCGGTCGCTCGGGTACGACGTGGCCGGTTTCCTGATGATGGCCCACATGTCGGACCCCACCTCGCTCGCCACCCAGGCGAAGATCATGGAGTCGGCCGGCGCCCACTGTGTCTACATCACCGACTCCGGCGGTCACCTGCTGATGCGGGACGTCCGGGACCGGGTGGATGCCTACCGATCGGTGCTGGACCCGCAGACCGAGGTCGGCATCCACGCGCACCACAACCTGACCCTCGGCGTGGCGAACACCATGGCCGCGGTCGAGGCGGGTGCCGTCCGGGTGGACGCCTCACTGGCCGGTCAGGGCGCCGGTGCCGGCAACTGCCCGATCGAGGCGTTCGTCGCCGTGGCGAACCTGGTCGGGTGGGAGCACGGCGGGCAGTTGGACGCGCTGATGGACGCCGCCGACGATCTCGTCCGGCCCACCCAGGACCGGCCGGTGCGCGTCGACCGGGAGACCCTCTCGCTCGGGTACGCCGGCGCCTACTCCAGCTTCCTGCGGCACGCCGAGAACGCCTCGGCGCGCTACGGCATCGACACCCGACGGCTGCTGGTCGAGGTCGGTCGCCGCAAGCTCGTCGGTGGCCAGGAGGACCTGATCGTCGACATCGCCCTGGAGCTGCTCAAGGAATCAAAGGGGGAGGCATGAGCACTGTCGTCGCGGGGGTCGCCGCGTCACACAGCACGTTGATGAACACCCACTGGGCCGAGGTCGACCACCTGGCGGCGGCCCACCGCTTCCGCGACGGTCTGGCCCAGGCGCGGGCGTTCGTGGCCGCGCAGCGGCCCGACGCGATAGTCGTCATCGGCTCGAACCACTTCCGTGGCCTCTTCCTCGACCTCATGCCCGCCGTCACGATCGGAGTCGCCGAGGTGCAGGGCGCCGGCGAGGCCGGCACGCCCGAGGGGCCGCTGCCGGTCGACCGGGAACTCGCCAAGACGCTCGTCGACGGCCTGATCGACGACGGGTTCGATCCCGCCTTCTCGCTCCGGCTGACGGTCGACCACGGCATCACCCACAGCCTGCAACACCTCGTACCGGGTCTCGACGTCCCGATCGTCCCGGTGGTCGTGAACATGTTCGCGCCGCCACTGATCTCGCTGCCCCGGGCGTACGCGCTGGGCGCGTCCATCGGTCGGGCGGTCGCGGCGGACAGCACGGACAAACGGGTGCTCGTGCTCGCCTCCGGTGGCCTGTCCCATCGACTTCCCTGGCCGGACTGGTCCCGCACGCTCTCCGACGACGACCGCTTCCTGGTCGAGGCATGGCTGAACGGCCGGCAGCAGTGGCGCGAGTACGAGGTCCGCCGACGCCAGATCATCCGGGCCGCCCAGCCGGACATCAACGCCGACTTCGATCGCGAGTTCCTCGCCCAGTTCGAGTCCGGCGACCTGAGCCGAACGCTCGCGCTGAGCAACGACGAACTCGAGAAAGTCGCCGGCAACGGCGCCCAGGAACTGCGTTCCTGGATCGCCATGACGGCCGCCGTCGGCGCCGGCCGGGGCCGGACCCTGGCGTACGAACCGATCGACGAATGGCTGACCGGGATGGGTGTCGCGGTCTTCGAGCCGATCCCGACCAGCACAGATCAGCACGTGGAAGGTAGGAGACGATGACCATCTGGACCGAACTCGCAGGTGTGGAGTTCACCCTCACCCGGGTCGACGCGGGTGGGCTCAGCACCCGCACGCTGGTGGCTGGCACCGGTGAACCCGTCATCATGCTGCACGGCACGAGCGGTCATCTGGAGGCCTTCGTACGCAACATCGCCGTGCTCTCCGAGCATGTGGCCTGCCACGCGATCGACATGATGGGACACGGCTACACCGACGGTCCCGATCACCCGTACCGGATTCCCGGCTACGTGCGGCACGTCCTGGACTACCTGGACGTGATGGGCATCGACCGGGCGCACTTCATCGGTGAGTCGCTCGGTGGCTGGGTGTCCGGCCGGCTGGCCGCCGACCATCCCGACCGGGTCCGCAGCCTCACCCTGGTGGCCCCCGGCGGCACCGTCGCCAACCCGGAGGTGATGAACCGCATCAAGACCAGCACCCGGCGGGCCGTGCTCAATGACGACATCGAGCTGACCCGCCAGCGGCTGCGGCTGTTGATGCACGACCCCGCCAACGCGACCGAGGAACTGGTCGAGGTCCGGCACGCGATCTACCACCGGCCCGAGTTCGTCGCCCGGCTGGACCACCTGCTCTGCCTGCAGGAGATGGAGAACCGCCGCCCGGACCTGCTCAGCACCGAGCAGATGGCCCGTATCTCCGCACCCACCCGGATCGTGTGGGGCGCGGAGAACCCGTTCGGCGACGTCCCGGAGGCCAACGCCATGCAGCGGGCGATCCCCGGATCGACCCTGACGATCTACCCGCAGTGTGGTCACTGGCCGCAGCACGAGCACGCCGAGCGGTTCAACGACGAGACGTTGAAGTTCCTGAGCGGAGTACGCGGGTGACCGCCGGCCCGCGCATCGGCATCCGGGTGCCACCGTGCCGGCCCGCCGCCGAGGTGGGCGACTTCGCCGCCGAGGTGGAGCGACTCGGCTACGACGATCTCTACGTGCCCGACTCACAACTGCTGTGGCGCGACGGTTACCTCAGCCTGCTCGCCGCGGCGCTGCGGACCTCGCGGATCGGCCTGGGCACGGCGGTGACGAACGTGGTCACCCGGCACCCCAGCGTGGTCGCCTCGGCCGCGCGGACCGTGGCGGAGGCCGCCGGGGGCCGCTTCCGGCTCGGACTGGGGGTGGGCAACAGCTCGGTCGAGCCGGTGGGCCTGGCCCCGAGCCGGCAGGCCGAGTTGCGCGACGGCATCGACGCGATCCGGGGCCTGCTCTCGGGCAAGGAGGTCAGCTTCAACGGGGTGCCGGGGCAGCTGCGCGATCCGTACCCCGCGATCCCGATCAACGTCGCGGCGAGCGGGCCGCGCAACCTCCGCTTCGCCGGCGAGGTCGCCGACGGCGTGATCCTGCTCAGCGGGGTCGCTCCGGTGCTGCTGGAGCGGAGCGTCAACCTGGTCCGCCAGGGTGCGGAGGCGGCCGGACGTGATCCGGACAGCATCCAGATCATCGTCGCCGCCCACGCCATGGTCACCGACGACCTGGAACGCGACGCCCGGATTCTCAAGCCGGTGTGCGCCGGCATCGCCCAGAAGGGCGGGCAGAGCGCACTGTCCACCGCCGGCATCGAGATCGACGTGCCCGCGCGGGTGCCCGACGTCTATCCCGACCTCATTCACGCCGAGGACTGGGAACTCGCCGTAACCCGGTGCTCGGAGTGGGTGAGTGACGCCGACGCCGTGGCGTTCGCCCGGACGTTCTGCCTCTTCGGCACCGCCGACGAGATCGTGGCGGGAATCGACGCGGCGCAGCGACTCGGTGCCACCGGCATCTTCCTGCAGCACGTGGGCTCCTACGACTTTCCCGAGCAATTGGCCTCGGACGTGGCCGCTAAGGTCCTTCCCCGCCTGGCCGCCGATGGGCACTGACCAGCACGACGGCGACGGGCCCTACCTGCGCCGGCTGGCCCGGCTGGCGCAGGACCCTCACCGGGAGACCGGCCGGTGGCATCCCCGCGCCATGGCGGAGGTTATCGACGCGGTGGGGTGTGTCCTGCGGGGCGCCTCCCATCCGATGGTGCGCCGGGTCGCGGCCGGTCTCGCCGGCCAGCACGACGGTCACCGGCCGGGTGGGCCGTTTCGTGGCCTGGTCACCCCGGCCGGGGCGCCGCTCGACCAGGCGGTGCTCCTCGACTCCCTCGCCTGCCACGTCGACGAGTTCGACAGCCTTCATCCGGCCTCCGCCACGGTGCCCGCCGCCGTGGTCGTCCCGACCGCGCTTGTCGTGGCCGCCTCGCTCGGCGCCTCCGGTCCCCGGCTGCTCGACGCCGTCGGGTACGGGTACGACGTCCTCACCTCGGTGGCCCAGCGCTTCGGCGCGGCTGGCCTGTACGCCCGCTCCTGGTGGCCGACGTCGACGTTCGGCGCCCTCGGGGCCGCCGCGGCCGCGGGTCACCTGCTCGCGTTGGACGACGACGCCCTGACCCACGCCCTCGGCATCGCCGCCTCCGCCGCCGGGGGCCTGCTCTCCGGCGACCGGTTCGGCGAGGGCCACTATCTGAGCGCGGCGCAGGCCGCGGCGTACGGTGCCCAGGCGGCGTGGCGCGCCCAGGCGGGGATGACGGCCTCGTGGACCCTGCTGGACGCGCCGGCGTCGCGCGCCTTCGGCACCCCGGACGACCCGGCTGCGGCGCCCCGGCAGGGCAGCGTCGCCGAGTGCGTGGTCAAGTGGTACCCCTGCGCCCGGCCCCTGCACGGGGTGATCGAAGGGCTGGTGGAGCTGCGCCGGGCCGGATTCGACCTCACCGCGCTCGCCGAGGTGGAGATCGCCATCCACAGCCATCTGCTGCGCTTCGTGACCGCCGAGAGTGAGGTCGACGGCCCCACCGAAGCCGCCGCCAGCGCGGTGTTCGCCGTCTGCGCCGCCGCCGTCGGTCGCGAGAGCGATCCGGGCTTCTTCCGCGCGGCGCGGGCGACCTGGCCCGGTCGGGTGCCGGTGGTCCGCTTGGTCGCCAGCCCCGACGACGCCTTCACCTGGGACAGCCGGCTGTCCGGCAGGTCGGCCACCGGCCAGGCGTTCGAGGTGGTGGGCAGGCCGAACACGAGCGAGGCACCGCCCCGACTGCGCGAGAAGTTCCTGACCAACGCCACCGCCGGTGCGCTGTCGGCGACCGAGGCCGCCGAGTTGCTGGCGACGCTGTCGAACCTCACCGCGGTACGCGACGTCGCCACCCTGTTGCCGCCCGCCAGCTAACCGTCCCCCGGCACCGGTCGGTGCCGGGGGACGTCGCCGGTCGGGTCCTACCCGGGCGGCGGCAGCGCGCAGATGTCCAACGCGGTACGGACCACGTGCCGGGCCAGCCGCTGCATCTCCCGGATGTCCACCACGTTCATGCCGGCGGGAAAGTCCAGCGGCAGCGGGGCGTCGGGGCCGATCCGGTCCATGCCGATCCGGGCCGTCGGCACTCCCCTGCCCCGCAGGATGTTCGCGTCGGTGGCACCGCTGTTGTGCAGGATCGGTTCGTGTGCCCGTCCCGTCTCGTGCTCCCAGGCGCGCACGGCCGCGGTCACGATCCGCTCGTCCGGGTCGGTCCGGGTGCCGGGGATCGACAGCACCATCTCCCACGACACGTCCAGGTCGGGGTGGGCGGCACGGATCCGCTCGATGGCCGCGGCGAACTCGCGGCGCACCGCGTTGGGCGGCGCGTCCGGGGTGATCCGTAGATCCACCATGAGCCGGGCCTGGCTCGGTGACACGGCGGGCAGATGCGGCCATCCGGACCGGATGGATCCGATGTTGCCCTGCGGTGCCAGCGTCCCCCCGGTGTGGGCGGCGCTGTACTCCAGAAACCACTCTTCGAGTCCGGCGACGACCTTGCCGGCCTGGACGATCGGATTGACGTACCGCATCCGGTGCCGGCTGCCGACGTAGCCGAAGGTGCCCTGCACCACCACCTCGAACCAGCACAGCCCGACCTCCTCCCAGGAGACCGTCCAGCCGGGCTTGGTGATCAGGGCGTAGTCCGGGTACACGCCCTGCTCCAGCAGGAAGGAGCAGCCCACGCCCTGACCGGCGTTCTCGCGGGTGACATGCGGCGCGGCCCGCCGGTTGGTCGGCATCCCGCCGGCACCGAGCCCGAGCCACAGGTCGCCCGCGAGCGGGATGCCGGCGGCCCGGACCGCCTCGACGGCGGCCATCACCACCGCGGCGTGGCCCTTGGGATTGCTCGCGCCCAGGCCGATGACGTGATCGCCGTTCACCACGGCGGACGGCCGCATGTCGGGCCGCAGCGTCGCGGCCGCCCAAGGCTCGTCCTCCTCGGGGTTGCCGGTGGTCAACGTGTCGATCGGCGCGTACAGGAGCAGGGACCTGCCGCTGGCGCGGCCCGGCACCCGGGCGACCGCGTTGGCCTGGGTGGCGTCGATCGGCTGCACCCGGGCGTCGACGCCGGCGGCGGTCAGATGCTCCACCGCCCAGGTGGCCACCGCGCGTTCCTCTCCGGTGGGGCTGGCGATGTCCACCAGGCCGACCACGATCTCGCGGAGCAGGTCGGGTGTGATGTGCGCGCAGACCTCGCGGGTCAACAGCTCCAGCGCCTGCTCACGATCGTCCACGTGGCGCCTCCCGGCGGACCGTGGTGCCCGTCGCGTGCAGGAAGAACTTGTCGAGCGCGCCGCTGAGCAGCAACACGGCGGCTCCCACGACGGTGGCCGCCACGACGGTCCTCGGCTTGATCCTCATCAGGTGTCCCCCTTGGTGGCGTCTCGGGTCAGGAACTCGCGCACCAGTCGGGCGTACACCGACGGGCGCTCCTCCTGCGGGTGATGGGCCGTGCCGGCCAGCACCGCGACGTCCGCGCGGCGCATCGCCGCCGCGACGTCGAGGGCGTACGCGGGCGGCGCGAACGGATCCTGGGCGCCCCAGACCCACAGCACGTCGTGCGGTATCTCGGCGAGCCGGTCGGAGAGCTCCTGTGCCTCGCCCCGCCCCGATCCGTCGGCCACCGCCAGGGCCCACGGGGTCGTGCTGGCGGCGTACCGCTCCCGCACGGTGCTGGCCGGGATGGCGCCGGCATCGCACCATTCCAGCCGGGCGAGCAGTTCGCGCATCTTCTCCTCACTCGGCCCGGTGCCGCCGTAGTAGACCCGGCGGGCCTCGGCACCCAGCGCCGGGTTGGCGCTGGGGTGTGCCACCGGCTGGCTGGCCGTCACCACGATCCGGTCGAGCCGGTCGGGGGCCAGCGCCGCGAGGTTGAGCGCCACCGATCCGCCCAGCGACTGCGCCACGACGTGGGCGCGTCCGATGGAGAGTTCGTCGAGCAGCGACAGCAGGCAGGAGGCGTGGAAGTCGAGGGCGGGGCCGTCGATGGCCTCCGCCGCCGACGCGCCGTACTGGGCCAGGTCCACGAAGAGGTGCCGCCAGCCCGGTCCGAGTCGCCGGGCCACCTCGCGGAAGTCCAGCCAGCTCGTGCACCCCGGCCCGCCGCCGTGCAGGTAGACCAGGACCGGACCGTCGCCGAGCGCCTGGTACGCGAGCGGCGTCACCGCGCCCGCGTACCGGGTCTCGGGTTTCCGGTCGGTCGCCTCAGCCGGCATCGGGGGTCCGGTTCTTGGCCCCGGGCGTCCGGTCGACCTGCACCTCGGGCTTGGCCTGTTCGATGTGCCGACGCCAGGCGGTGAGGGAGAGGTCCGGGCGGTAGAGCTTCTCCGGCGGGGCGTCCATCACGTCGACCATCCAGGCGTCCTGCGCCGTGAACTGGCCGTGGAACAGCCAGCGGATCGCGCCGAGGTACTTCGCCTTGAAGGCCGCGGCTTTGGCACCCGTCTCGAACCGGACCATGATCTGCACGTAGCGCACCTGGTGCTCATTCACCGGCACGTACCACTCGTAGTGGATGAACTGCGGATAGGCGACCCGCAGGAGTCCCGGGAGCCGGATCGAGACGAATCCCGGCAGGTCCATGCTCCGGATGACCGGATTCACCTCGCCCTTGCTCTTGCCCGGGGCGTCCGGCAGCGGCATCCGCTTCCACCAGCGACGGTTGGTCCAGGTGCCCAGGCCCGGGAACTCGGCCTCCCAGTGGACCTCGTCCTGGACCCGGATCAGCCATCCGTCCTGCTCCACGATCCGGGTCTTGTTCCAGGCCGGCATCACCTTGAACAGTCGCCAGAAGGCCGTGTTGTGCAGGTACTTCGCGTGGCCTTCGTCGAACCCGTTCTCCGCCGCGAAGCGCCAGTTCCCCTCGCGGATCTCCAAGCGGCCACCCATGACGAACTCGTTGTCGAGCAGTTCGCGGGGGATGTCCCGCTCGACCGGCGGCGGATCGCCGTCGCCGACGTACACCCAGACCAGTCCCAGCCGCTGCTCGACCGGGTACGTCGAGACGCTGACCTTGTTGTTGATCGGCGAGTCCGGCCCGTCGGTGAGCGCGCCGCACATCAGACCGTTGTCCAGCCGGTAGGTCCAGCCGTGGTACGGGCAGCTGATGGTTCCCTCGTACTGTCGACGCCCCAGGGACAGCGGCACGCCGCGGTGCGGGCAGCGGTCGTGCAGCGCGTAGATCTGCTCCTTCTCCCGGACCAGGACGATCCGCTCGCCCAGGAGCTGGATCGGGACCGGCTTGCGGCCCACCTGCTCCGCCCACTGCACCGGGTACCAGTAGTTGCGGAAGCCCAGTGTCGCGGCCTCGTAGACCGGCCAGGCACGCCAGTCGTTGCCGTGCGGCTGCGGCGGCCGATCGGCTGCGGAGGTACGCGGACGTGGTGGCCGGCGCTTGGTCAGCGGCGCATCCGGCACAGGCTCGGTGGCGGTCATGTGGTTTCCTCCTGAACGTTTCGCCGGCGGCCGGGACCGCACATGTCCGGCATCAGATGTCGAGCACGAGTTCGGGGGTTCTGGCCCGGGAGACACAGACCGCCAGGCTCGTGGTGTCGTCCAGCTCCGCGCCCGAGCGGATCGAGTCCCGGTGGTCGGGGGTGCCGGCGAGAACAGCCACCTCGCACGAGCCGCACACGCCGTCGCGACAGGCGTTGGCGACACCGACACCTGCCGCTTCGAGCGCGTCCAGGATGCTCTCCGCGGCGGACACCTCAAGGGTCAGCTGCGAGCGGGCACAGGTCACCGTCACCGGTGCGGAGGAGAGCGCGGAGAGGTCCCGGGCGGTGAACCGTTCGAAGTTGACCGCGTCCGTGGGCCAGGTGGCGCAGCGCGACTCGACGGCGGCGATCAGCCCGGCCGGGCCGCAGCAGTAGACCGCCAGTCCGTCGTCGTTCGCCGCCAGCGCCGTGTCCAGGTCGAGCAGGCCCTGCTCGTCCTCGGGCCAGACCAGCACCCGGTCGCCGTACCCGCGCAGCCGCTCGAGGAAGGCCATGGAACGCCGGCTCCGGCCGCCGTACACCAGCCGCCAGGGGGCGCCACGGCGGTCGGCTTCCCTGATCATCGGCAGGATCGGGGTGATCCCGATGCCGCCGGCGATGAAGAGGTACTCCTTGGCCGGCCGGAGCGCGAAGTGGTTGCGGGGGCCGCCCACCTCCACCCGATCACCGGGGCGCAGCAGCCGGTGGATGTACTCCGAGCCGCCTCGGCTGTCCGGTGCCTGCAACACCGCCACCACGTACCGGCTGCGGTCATCGGGATCACCGCACAACGAGTACTGGCGGACCACCTCGGGCAGCCACAGGTCGACGTGCGCCCCGGGTGTCCACTCGGGCAGCCGACCGCCGTCCGGATCGACAAGCACCAGGGTGAGCACGCCCTCGGCCTCGACCGTCATCGACTCGACCCGCAGGTCGAGAACGCCGTCACCCTCGTCGTACACGCTCATCTCATCTCTTCTTCGCTGCGTCGCCGCTCGGGCCGGCGAGACTGGCCGGTCCCCGTGGTCGGGCACCCCCGACCCGATCCGTACTTTGTACGGTACGACATAAGGGTAGCTCAGGGAAGGGGTCAGCCGGCTTCACGATCCGGCCGGGGCCAGCGTGCGCACGAACTCCAGCACCGTCGCGGCAAAGTCCTCGGGATGATGGTCGACGGACGGCACCCCGGTCCCCGGCAACGTCCGACGGTCCGCCCCCGCGATGGCGGCCACCAGGCGCGGGACATCCGGCATGGAGAAGTCGTCCTGCTCACCGCAGACCACCAGGGTGGGCGCCACCACCAGCGAGATCCGGTCCTCCATCCGGTAGGCGTTGACCGCCAGGTGCCCCTCCTCGGCGCGGTCGATGACCCGGCAGGCATCGGCCACGAGGCGGCTGAGCAGGTCGGGCCGATCCGCCGGATAGTAGGGGCGGCGACGGTTCCACAACGTCGTCAGGTGACTGCCGTCCGCCACCACGTCGACGTGGTCGATGGGCGGCCGACTGGTGGCCACCTGGTGCCTGCGGGCCTCGTCCACGTACGGCGTTCCGGACAAGACCAGGCCCGCCACGGCCGATCCACGTCGGGCCGCGACCTCCAGGGCCACCACGCCTCCGGTGTGATGACCGACGAGAACCGGACGCTCCAGGCCGAGAGCGTCGATCACATCCTCGACGCCGTCCGCGAACAGCTCCACCGTCTGCCGCTGCGCGAGCCGCGCGGAGGCGCCGTAGCCGACCGTGTCCATCGCGATCGCCCGAGCCTGCCGCCCCACGATGGGCAGCACGTCACGGTACTCGTCCCAGGAACGGGGCGTCTGATGCAGAAAGAGGACGGGCTGGCCGTGGCCCTCCTCGACCACATGCAGTTGCCCGAAGCGGGAGTCGACATAGCCTTTTCTCACGTCACACCCCTCGACCCGGCTCCCGCCGGCACCGGTGACCACCCTCGGCCAGCCGGCCGTCCCAGGCGGAGCAGATTTTCGTACGGCGACCCGTACCATGTACGGCACATCGTCACTGACGAGGGTGAACGTGTCAACACCCGCCGCAGGTGCGGTGCGGACGCGACGGACGGTCAGATGCCCCGGCCCCGGCGGTGCAGGGCGCGCAGCACCGTGTCGGGGCGGACCATCCCCCCGGCCACGGCCAGCGCCAGATAGGCCCGCCGTTCGCGCGGGTTGCCGCGGATGGTGCGCCGCGCCCAGCGCAGCGCGTCCCGCCGATCACCGCCGGCGGCCCGGGCGAAGGCGATCTGCCCGGCGACCCTTGCGTGTCCCGTCGGCTGGGTGGCGAACTCCGGATGGCGCGCCAGCAACCACTGCAACGCCGCCGCGATGGTGTCCCACCGCCGTGCGAAGTACGACCGCTGGTGCCAACGCACCAGCACGTACGCGGTGCGCAGGTTGGCCAGTGGCGCGGCCCGGGCGGCCCGGAGCAGGAAGTCGTAGTCCTCGGCGTAGCCGCCCGGGATCTCCTCGTCGACCAGGCCGAACCCGTCCCGCAGCGCGGTGGCCCGGTGGACCAGGAACGTCGACGGGTGCAGTTCGGTCATCCGGTCCCGGAGCAGGTCGACCAGGTTGATCGAGTCGCGGTCCAGCACCCGCTCGACGGTGTGCCCGTCGTAGCTGACCCGGATGCCGCAGCTGACGAAGGCGGCACCGGACGCGGTCAGGGCGTCGACCTGGGCGCGCAGCTTGCCCGGCAGCCACTCGTCGTCGTCGTCGCAGAAGGCGATCAGCTCGCCGGTGGCGGCCAGGGTGCCGCTGTTGCGGGCCCCGGCCAGGCCGGGGGTGCGGGTGTTGGTGAGCACCCGCACCGACCGGTCCGGACCGGTCGGTGCCGGGACGCCGGCCGGACCGGGTGCCCCGGCAACGGCCGGGGCACCGCCGAGCCCCGGCAACGGGGTCCGGCCCGGTGTGCACTGGTCGTACACCACGAGCACCTCGATCTGGCCGGGGTAGTCCTGGGTCACCGCCGCCCGGATCGCCGCCGACAGCGACACCGGCCGATCGTCCCGGGTGGGCACCACCACGCTCACGCTCGGATACCGGCTCACCGCGGCCACCGTGCCCGTGCCGGCAGCCACCAGGGGCGGTGTCGGCGGCGCGCGGTCGCGACCAGCTCCTCGACGATGAGGCCGACCCGTCGGGCGGCGGCCCGTTGCCTGTCGACCGCCTCGACGTCCCTGCTCACCGTGAACCGTCCCCGGTCGGCCAGCCCGGCGGCGAGGGCCGCCAGCAGCTCCGACCGGGACTCGCAGAGCGAGATCAGTCCGGCCGCGCCGAGCCGGCGGGTGAAGAGCTGCTGGTGGTCGTCGACGTGCTCGCCGTACGCCGGGTCCCGGGGCACCACGATCGGCAGGTGCCCGTGCCGGCGGGCCTCCAGGATGGTGGCCGGGCCGCCGTGGCACACCACCAGGTCGGCCTGGTCCATCGCCTTCTGCAGCTCGGCGTGGCCGAGGAACGGCACCGCGTCCGGCAGGTCCACGACCGGGGTGTAGCCGTGTTGGACGGTCAACTCGACCTCGCCGGCCACCTCGGCGTACCACTGGCCCAGCCAGCCGATCAGCCGGTGGAAGGGATGCTGGTCGGCACCCACCGCCACCAGCACCTGGCATCGCCCGCCGACGGGTGGGTAGGAGGCGCTCACAGCAGCGGCCCAACCACTGTGGCCTGCGGATACTGCCGGCGCTGCTCCTCCCACTGCACGAGCATCACCGACAGGAAAGGGCGACACAACCGCGCGGTGAGCGTCGGAGTGTCGATCCGGTCGTAGACCTCGATGTAGACGGTGGGGATGCCGCACAGCCGGGCGAACACGACGAACGGGACGGCCAGGCCCGCGCCGGTGGTGACCACCGCGGCGACCCGCCGACGGCGTAACACCCGGGCCGCCAGCACCGCGTTGCGCAGCAGGTTGCGCAGGCTGCGGGTGGTCGGATGATGGGCTGACACCATCTCCTCACCGGCCAGCAGCGACACCGCGTCCGGCGTGTCGAACGTGACGAAGCAGCGCCGCCATCTCTCGTACCAGGGCCGCAGCGCCAGCAGTTGGGCGAGATGCCCACCGCTGGAGCCGACCAGCAGCAGCAGCGGCGGTTCGCCGGGCCCCCTGTTCCTCGTATCCACGCGACTCCCCACACAGTCCACTCGGATTTCGATCTGTCCGTCGCCAGTCATCACGCCCATCGCGCTCCGGGAGGTGCGCCCCGATCACCCGCCCGTCTGCTGCGCGACGACGTCCAGCAGCGCAGGATGCAGCCGCGGGTTCCAGCCCGCACCGGCGTCGGCCAGCCGCCAGGTGCGCAACCAGAGCTCCACCAGGTACGCGTCGCGCACCAGCCGTTGCCGCGCCGGGTCCAGCCCGAGCTGCCCGCCGTGCCGGGCCAGCGCCGCAGTGGTCCGGCTGACCGCCGCGGCGACCGGGGCAGCACTGCCCACCACCGCCCGGTGGAAGGCGTCGTGGGCCAGGTCGAAGCCGACGGGCACGTCCGGGCCGCTGTGTTCCCAGTCCCAGGCGACCAGGTCACCGCCGTGCCGGCCGAGGTTCCACGGCACCCAGTCGCCGTGCCAGTAGCCGAACTCGACAGTGACGTCGCCGTGCCGGCGGGCCAGCGCCGCGACGGCCCGTACCGCCCGCGCCCCGTCCGGGACCGTGGCGGCGGCCCGCCGCGCCTGCGCGGTCAGCCGGGCCAGGAAGGGCGAGCCGGCCAGCGGCCGGGATGCGGCCGGTGGCCGGTGCCGGCGGGCCACCGCGAGCAGCGCCGCCGGATCGGTCGCCGCGCCCGCCGGCAGGCGTCGGGTCGCCGCGGGCAGCGGTGCGACCACCGCGATCGCCCGATCTCCCATGGTGGTCTGAGCAAGCAGGCGGGGGGTACGCGGATGACCGGCGCTGCCGGCCACCCCGGCCAGCGCCCGCAGCGCCGCCGCCTCCGCGGTGACGAGCGTCCGGGTCGCCGGATTCCAGCCGACCTTGGCGTATCCGCGCGGTCGGCCGGCACCGTCGAAGAGTTGGAGAGTCGGTTTGTGGTTCGGGTCAGGTGGCCGGATTCCGCAGGCCGCGTACCGTACGTCGGCACCGAGCAGGGTGGCGAGCCGGTCGACCAGGAGCGTCTCGGTCGGATCGAGTCCGGCCGGAACAGCCACGGTGAGCACCGGAAACGGCACCCGGTCCAGCACGCCCACCCGGGCCGCGACACCGAGCACGGCGCGGGTCGCGCGGGTCGCCGCCGGCCGCAGCGCGTTGTACGCCAGCAACGCCGCCGCCGTGACCCGGGGCGCCCCGAGCGGCAACAGGAAACGCGCCCGGTCCACCGACGGGACGACCGCGTACCGCGCCGCGACGGCGTACCCCGGCGGCGGCTCGCCCCCGACGGTGAGCGCGACCCGCTCGTCGGCGAAGAGCGCCCGGCTCACCCAGCCCAGCCCGTCGGGGCGGGAGCGGGGG
>NZ_POTX01000138.1 GCF_003236305.1 Micromonospora endophytica
GCCCCACACCCAGCCCGGCACCCAGCACGGGCACCGGCACGCCCGCCCCGGGTGACGTCGCCCTCCGGTTCGCTGATCTTGACGGCGACGGCCTCACCGACCGCCTGGTGAACCAGCGAACAGGGCTCACCGAGCTGTCCCGCAACGCCGGATGCGACGGGAACGGCGACCCGGTGTGGATCGAATGGGGCAACGCCGCGCCAGTGTCCGACCTGCTCGACGGGTTGGCCGCCGACCAGATCCTCTTCGGCGATCTCGACGGCGACGACCGCGCCGACTACATCGCCCTGCTCAACCCCAATCAGTCCCCGACCGGAATCCCGAGCTTCCAGGGCTGGCAGAACGAGTCCTCGGACGGTGGGATCAACTGGGGGCAGGGCAGTCGGGTCGCGAACAATCTGGGTTTCGGCAGCAGCGTGAACCATCGGATGTTCGCCGACATCGACGGCGACGGCGACGACGACTACATCACGCTCGACCTGAACAACTTCGCCACGGCGTGGGAGAACACGGCGCGCGGCTGGCCCGCGCCCGGTGACTGGCGAAAGATCTCCGGCTTCGGGCACCCGGCGGAGGCGACGAGGGGGCAGCGGGCCTACTTCGCCGACATCACCGGAGACGGTCGGGCGGACACCCTCCTGCTCGACCTCGCCTCCGGCGACGTGCAGGCCTGGGAGAACCTCGGCGGCCCGTGGAGCATCAGCTCCGGTTGGAAGTCCCTCGGCACCATCAAACGCGGGCTGTCCCAGGTGGGGCTGGAAGGCGCAGTCTTCAAGGATCTCAACGGCGACCGGGTGGCTGACCTGGTGCTGTTCGACGGCGATGCCGACGCAGCCGACGCCTGGTTCCTGCCCCGGTACGGGGCCGGCCCGCAGGGGCCGGGTCAGCCGGGAATGCCGGGCTTCCCGACCCAGCTGCCGGCCGGGACGCTGCCCGCGTACGGCGGTGGGGATCCGCAGCCGCAGGTGACCGGCCGGTTGATCCAGAACAGCAACTTCACAAGCGACTTCAAGCCGTGGTGGGTGAACGCGGGGATGACCCCGAAGGTCGACGGTGGGGTCTTCTGCGTGAACGCCCCGGCCTCGGCGAAGCCGTGGGACGTCATCGTCGGGCACAACAGCATCTACCTGCCGAAGGGGAAGTCCTACACGTTCCGGTTCCGGGTGCGTACGAGTGAGAATGTCAACCTCACCGTCCAGGTGGCGCCCTTCTACAACCCGAGCAACACGACGTACCTGGTCAAGTACCCGACGGTGACCAGTGGGGCGTGGCGACAGTACGAGTACACCTTCGACAGCACCTTCAGTGCCGAGTACATGCTCTCCCAGGTGCAGTTCCGCCTCGGTGGGTCGACCAAGCCGTACGAGTTCTGCATGGACGACGTGACGCTCAACGGCAACGGCTACGTCTACCAGGCCAACCGGGGGCCGGCGGTGAAGGTCAACCAGCACGGTTACCTGCCGCGTGGTCCGAAGCGGGCCACCCTGGTGAGCACCGCGACGAGCCCGCAGGCGTGGACGTTGCGGCGGGTCGGCGGCGGCACGGTCGCGACCGGCCAGAGCACCCCGGCCGGGTTCGACGGGTCGGCCGGCGCATCGGTCCACACGATCGACTTCGGGTCGGTGACAGCGACCGGACGGTTCGAGCTGGTCGTCGGTGGACAGGCCAGCCCTCCGTTCGACATCAGGACTGATCTGTACGCGTCGCTGCGGTCGGACTCGATGCGGTTCTTCTACCCGAACCGGAGCGGCATCGCGATCGACGGTGGCATCGCCGGTGCGGCGTATGCCCGCCCGGCAGGGCACGTGGCCGCCTCGCCGAACGGCGGCGACACCCAGGTGCCCTGCCAGCGCCCGCAGTCGTTCATGAACAACTGGACCTGCGACTACACGCTTGACGTCACCGGCGGCTGGTACGACGCGGGCGACCACGGCAAGTACGTGGTCAACGGCGGCATCGCCACCTACCAGCTCCTCTCGACGTGGGAGCGGGCCGTGGCGGTGGGCCGCTCAGGGCCGCTCGGCGACTCGACCCTGGCCATTCCGGAGCGCGGCAACGGTGTGCCGGACGTCCTCGACGAGGCCCGCTGGAACCTGGAGTTCATGCTCAAGATGCAGGTGCCGGCGGGTAAGCCACTGGCCGGGATGGTGCACCACAAGGTGCACGACGAGTCGTGGACCGGCCCGCCGACGCTGCCACACCTGGACAAGAAGGCCCGGCAGTTGCACCGGCCGTCGACCGCGGCGACGCTGAACCTGGCGGCGGTGGCGGCGCAGGGGGCGCGGGTCTACGCACCGTACGACGCGGCCTTCGCGAGCCGGCTGCGGGCGGCGGCCGAGCGGGCGTACGCGGCGGCGCTGGCCAACCCGGTGCTGTACGCGCCCCGGGCGGACCGTTCCGGCGGTGGCCCGTACGCCGACGACGACGTCACCGACGAGTACTACTGGGCCGCGACGCAGTTGTACCTGACCACCAGCAGCGGCACCTACCTCACTGCGCTGCGGGCGAACCGCTACCACAATCCGGCGGTCGCGTTCGACCAGAACGGCTTCTACTGGGGCTCGATGGCCGCCCTCGCCCAACTGGATCTCGCTCGTTACGGCAGCGGCCTGTCCGAGCGGGGGCAGATCCGCACCTGGGTCCAGGATGCGGCGAACCGGCTGATCTCGTTCCAACGCGCCGAACGGTTCGGGCAGTCGTACACGCCGACCAGCGGCAAGTACGACTGGGGCTCGAACGCGTCGATGCTGAACAACCAGGTGGTGATCGCCACGGCGTACGACCTGACCGGCAACGTGGCGTACGCCGACGCGGTCTTCGAGGCGTTCGACTACCTCTTCGGCCGCAACGCCCTGGGGCAGTCGTACGTCACCGGTTACGGCAGCAACGACGCGAAGAACCAGCACAGCCGCTGGTACGCCAAGTCGTTCGACGCGACCCTGCCCAACCCACCCGTCGGGTCGGTGGCCGGCGGACCGAACTCCAGCCTCCAGGATCCGCTGGCCGCCAACTGGCTGCACGGCTGCGCTCCGCAACTCTGCTACGTCGACAACCTGGAGGCCTGGTCGGTCAACGAGATCACCATCAACTGGAACTCGGCCCTGGCCTGGGTCAGCGCGTTCGCCGCCGACGTGGCACCCATCCGGTGACCGAGGTTGCGGGAGCGAGGGCGGCGGTGACGACCAGGTCGTCCAGGTAGAGGGTGCGCCACAGCCACCCGGTGCCTGGTGGCACCGCCAGACCGTACCGGTGCCACCAGGTCACCATCGGCACGTCGGCGAGCTTGGCGAGGCACTCGGCCCGGGTCCAGCGGGGCCAGAAGTCGGCGGCACCGAAGCGCCGGACCAACGCCGAGGGCGGCGCCGCGCCGCGATGCTCGGCGTCGATGGCCACCCGCCAGCCCGGTGGCGGCGGGGCGTACCAGCCGACGCAGCGGCCGTCGGCCAGGTGACTGCGGGTCACCGCGCCGTCCGACGCGGCCGGTGTCGCCACCCGCAGGTGCCCGCGCGCGGCGGCGAGCAGGGCGGGCACCGGTGGTCCCACGTCGAGGTCGGCGTGGGACCACCGGTGTGCTCGGCCGGCGTCGTCGTGACCGGGCCGCAGCAGCTCAGATCGAGGCGGCACCGTCGACCACGATGGCCTGGCCGTTGATGTTGGTCTGGTCGCGCAGCAGCATCCGCACCACCGGCACCACCTCCTCCGGCGCGGTCAGGTGACCGGTCGGGGTACGACGCACGATCTGGTCGAGTTGGGTCTGGCCGAGCACCGCCGACATCTCCGAGGCGAAGAAGCCGGGCGCGACGGCGTTGACAAGCATCCGGCCACCGAGTTCGCGGGCGAGCGACCGGGTCGCCGCGTCCATCCCACCCTTTGTGGCGGAGTACGCGACCAGCCCGGGAAAGCCGCGCTGCGCGCAGATCGAGGTGACGTTCACGATCCGGCCGCGCCGCCCCTGGGCCAGCATCCGGCGCACCACCAGCCGGGTGAGCTGCAACGGCGCGGTCAGGTTCGTCTCGATTATCCGGGCGATGTCGGCGGTGGCGGTGTGCACGTGCAGCGAGTCCTGCCCGACGGCGGCATTGTTGACCAGGCCGTCGATCGGCCCGAGGCGGTCCTCCGCCGCCCGGACGAACACCTGCGTGGCGGCGAGGTCGGTCACGTCCACCGAGTCGACGTAGCACCGTTGCGGCTCGGTGTCGGCGAGCTTCGCCAGCTCGGGAGTGACGGTGCGGGCGAAGGCCGCCACCTTGAGGCCCGCCGAGAGCAGGTCGGTGACGATGGCGAGGCCGAGCCCGCGAGACCCGCCGGAGACGAGCACCACTGTGGACGGCGGAACGAGCGGGGTGCGGGTGGCGGAGTCAGACATCGCTCTTCAGGGTCTCCTTGACGGGAATCTCGGTCAGTACGCGGATCCGGCGCGGCACCGCGTAATCGGGGAGCCGCTCGGCGCACCACCGCACCAGTGCCGCCTCATCCGCCGCCGTTGGCTCAGTCGGCGCGTCGGGTTGCGGTGCGGTGGTGAGCACCACCTCGGCGACGACCATGTGGCCGAGCAGCGGGGCCCGGCGGCCGGTGACCCGGGCCCAGGCCACCCACGGATGGGCGGTGAGCACGTCGCGCACCCCACCGGCGGAGACCTTGCTGCCGCCGACGTTGATCTCGTCGGAGTCGAGTCGTCCGGTGATCAGCACCCGGTCGCCGACCAACTGCGCCCGGTCGCCGGTGTGCACCGGCCCGGCCAACCCCGTCCCGTGGTGCGGCGAGGTGATCACCAGCTCCCCGTCGCGTACGCCGAGGGTGGGGCGGCCGGGTGCCGCCCGGTCCAGCCACTCGGCGGGGAAACCGGCCCGCCCGTCGTGCACCACGATGGCCGCGCCCACCTCCGAGGAGGCGTAGATCCAGGAGATCCGGGCCGTCGGGAACACCTCCCGCAGCCGGTCCAGGATGGCCTGGTCCACCGGCTCACCACCGAGGGTGAGCTGACGCAGCGGCACCCGGGCCAGCCCGGCGGGGTCACGGTGCAGGGTTCGACGCCAGAAGGTCGGCGTGCCGGAGGCGGCGTCCACGCCGTGCGTGGCGGCCAGCGCCGGCCAGTCGTCGAGCTGCTCCGGCTCGACGACCACCAGGTCCTGCCCCGGCTGGGTCAGCGACAGCGTCACCACCTGCCACCAGGCGTACGTGCCCGGGGCGTACGGGCAGAGCCAGGTGCGGGCGGGTTGCTCACCCCGGACGGTGGTCAACGACGCCAGTGTGTGCCCGACCCGCTTGGGCCGGCCTGTCGAGCCGGAGGTCAACAGCCACAGCCGATCGTGCTCGACCGGCCGGAAACCGGCCGGTGTCACCGCCCCGGCCGCGCCCGCGCCACCGCTTGTGCCCACACTGCCGGCGTCCGCGCCGAGGTCGGTCACCGTGAAGCCGGCCTCGCGCAGCTCGGCACGCATCGCCTCGTCCACCCGGCCGGGCGTGGAGAGCAGCAGCTCTCCACCGTGCACCGCGTGGTGGCGGGCGGCGGCGAGAGCGTACCGGGCGTCGTGCGCGAGCACCGCGAGCGGGGCCGGCGGCAGGTCCAGCTCCGGCAGGTCCCGCCAGGTCGTGGAGGTGCCGCCGACGACGACCCGGTTGCCGGCGCCGGCCAGCCAGGAGGTGCCCAGACGGGCGGGGGCCGTGCTCATTGCCGTTGCAGCTCGACGAGGAAGTCGAGCACGTCGCCGACGGTGGCGATCCGCCGCAGCCCGGGAGCGTCGAAGTTCAGCTCCTCCCCCGTCTCGTCCTCCACCCGCAGCGCCAGCTCGGAGAAGTCCAGCGACCGGAACCCGACGTCCCGCAGGTCGGTGCCGTCGTCGTCGGGCAGCACCTTTCCCTGGTTGGCCAGCACCTGCCCCATCAGATCGCGAATTTGCGTCCGACTCAATTCCGTCATGCGGCGGAGTGTACAGCCAGATCATTCGGAATTAGGGTGCCCGGTGACCACGGGAACCGGTGGAAAGCGAGCGGCACGTGTTACGTGAGGCGACCGGAGAAGACGTTCACCTGATGTTGTCCTGGCGTAACCAAGAAATCAATCGACAGGCCAGCAAGAACAGTCATGTGATCAGCGTCGAGGAACACCTGCGGTGGTGGTCGGCCGTCCGCGCCGACCCCACCCGGCGGGTGCTGACCTACCGGCACGACGACCTGCCGTGTGGCGTGGTCACCTTCTTCGACCTGCGCTTCGACCAGCACCGCACCGGCTCCTGGGGCTTCTACCTGGACGCCGAGGGCCTGGCCGCCCGGGGTGCCACGCTGCCCGCCTGGCTGGCGGTCATGCGGGCGGCTGTCGATTACGCGTTCGACGTGCTCGAACTGGACCGGCTCGACGGCGAGGTGCTCGCCGACAACACAGTGGTACGACAGATGAACCGCCGGTTCCGGTTCGTCGAGGGAACCGGCCGGCAGGAGGTCCACAACGGTCGGCAAATAACCGTGATCCCCATTTCGCTGCACCGCTCCGACCGTCGTGTCCTTGATTTTTCCGGCAAGTCCACGTGCCGTTCACATCACGTTTCCAGTACGCCGTACATCATTCAACGCCTGGCGATTACGGATCACCGACGAACACGGGAGCACCCAGCGTGAGTGAGCTGAACGGATCATCCATCCTCGTCACCGGCGGTACCGGATCCTTCGGCCGAACCTTCCTCCGGCACCTGCTCACCGAGACGGACCCGGCCCGGGTGGTGGTCTTCTCCCGGGACGAGCTGAAGCAGTACGAGCTGCGCCAGCAACTCGGCGACGATCCCCGCCTGCGCTGGTTCATCGGCGACATCCGGGACCGGCACCGGCTGACCCGGGCGATGCACGGCGTCGACCACGTGGTGCACGCGGCAGCGCTCAAGCAGGTCGACACCGCGGAGTACAACCCGTCGGAGTTCATCGCCACCAACATCACCGGCTCGCAGCACGTGGTGGACGCGGCCATCGAGGCCGGGGTGCAGAAGGTCATCGCCCTCTCCACCGACAAGGCGTCCAGCCCGATCAACCTGTACGGCGCGACCAAGCTGGTCGGCGACAAGCTGTTCATCTCGGCCAACCACTACGCCGCGCAGCACCCGACCCGGTTCGCGGTGGTGCGCTACGGCAACGTGGTCGGCAGCCGCGGCTCGGTGGTGCCGCTGTTCCGGCGGCTCGCCGTCGAGGGCAAGAGTCTGCCGATCACGGACAAGCGGATGACCCGCTTCTGGATCACCCTGGACCAGGCCGTGCAGTTCGTCATGGACTCCTTCGACCAGATGCAGGGCGGCGAGCTGTTCGTGCCGCGCATCCCCAGCATGCGGATCCTCGACCTGGTCGAGGCGGTCGCGCCGGACGCCACCACGCACGAGGTGGGCATCCGTCCCGGCGAGAAGCTGCACGAGGAGATGATCGCGCCGGACGACAGCCGGCGGACGCTGCTCGCCAAGGACCGGTTCATCGTCCAGCCCACCATCGCCACCTGGGGCTACCAGCCGCCGGTCGGCTGCGCGCCGGTGCCCGACGGTTTCGCGTACCAGTCGGACACCAACGACGAGTGGCTCACCGTGCCGCAGCTGCGCGACATGCTCGGCCTGCCGGCATGACCGGGCTCCTGCCGTACGGGCGGCAGTCGGTGACCGACGACGACATCGCCGCCGTGGTCGCCGCCCTGCGCAGCGACTGGCTCACCACCGGCCCGGAGGTGGCCGCCTTCGAGGCCGAGCTGTCCGGCTGGGCCGGTGGTGCCGGCGTCGCCACCGTCACCAGCGGCACGGCGGCGCTGCACGTGGCGTACGCGGCTGCCGGTGTCGGCCCCGGCGACGAGGTGGTGGTCCCGCCGATGACCTTCGTGGCCACCGCCAGCAGCGCGGTGGCCCTCGGCGCGCGGGTGGTCTTCGCCGACGTCGAGGAGGAGACGTTCACCCTCGACCCGGCGGCGCTGGCCGCGGCCGTCACCGACCGCACGAGAGTGGTCGCCGCGGTGGACTACGCCGGTCACCCCGCCGACTACGACGCGCTGCGTACGGCGCTGGCGGGCAGCGACGCGCTGCTGCTGGCCGACGCCGCCCACTCGATCGGGGCCGCGTACCGGGGTCGGCCGGTCGGCTCGCTGGCCGACCTGACCTCGTTCTCGTTCTTCCCGACCAAGAACCTGACCACCGCCGAGGGCGGCGCGGTCGCGACAGGTGACCCGCAGCTGCTCGACCGGGCCCGCCGGTTCCGCAACATCGGGCTGGTCCGGGACCGCGACCAGCAGCGGTGGCCCGACGAGGGCGGCTGGCACCAGGAGGTGCACTCGTTCGGGTTGAACTACCGGCTGGCCGACGTGCTCTGCGCGCTGGGCCGCAGCCAACTGCGCCGGCTCGGCGACTTCCTCGCCCGCCGCGCCGAACTGGTGGCCCGCTACGACGAGGCGCTGGCGGACCTGCCCGGCGTGCTGGCACCGGGCCGGCGGGACTGGGCGAGCCCGGCCTGGCACCTCTACCCGATCCGGGTGCTCGACGGCCGCCGCCGCGAGGTGTACGACCGGATGCGTGCCGCCGGCATCGGCGTGCAGGTCAACTACCTTCCGGCGCACTGGCATCCCGCCTTCGCCGACCTCGGCTACCGGCGTGGCAGCTGCCCGGTCGCCGAGACGTTCTACGCCCAGCAGTTGTCCCTGCCGCTCTACCCCGGGCTGCGCGACGCCGACCAGGAGCGGGTCATCGACGCGCTCGTCGCCGCGCTGCGCGGCCTCGCGGTCCGGCCGGCCGCCTGAGGGGGACGTCGATGCATCACGCGAACCACTTCTACGGCCACGCCCACGTGCTCGCCCGCTACGCCGGACTGGGCGACGGGCACCCGCCCCGGATCAACGGGTACGTCCAGCACGGCTGGAACATCGGTGACGGCCTCGCGCCCGGCCACCCGTACGCCGAACGGACGCCGAGCCTGCTCTGGTCCGAGCAGACCCGACGGCGCGCCTGGTCGGTCGGTCGGCGCAACGTCACAGTGATCGGGGCACCCTTCGGCTACCTGCTGGCGATGCAGCCCGAGGTCGGGTCGCCGGACCGGCAGGGCACCATCTGGTACCCGTTCCACGGCTGGGAGGGACAGCACGTCAAGGGCGACCACAAGGAACTGATCGCCCGGATCCGGGACACCGAGCCGGGCCCGGTGACCGTCTGCCTCTACTGGCACGAGCACCGGATGGCCCGGGTCCGCAGGCGGTACGAGAACGCCGGTTTCCGGGTCATCTGCCACGGCTACCGCGGCCAGTGGTGGCGGGACACCGACCCGCAGTTCCTGGACCGTCAGTTGGCCGAGTTGCGCCGCCACGCCCGCGTCGCCTCCAACCGGCTGACCAGCGCGATCTTCTACGGCATCGCCGCCGGCTGCGCACCCGCCGTGTACGGCGATCCGATGGTGCTGGCCGGCGAGGACCCGACCTTCGGCGGCACCGCCCGGATCCGCCGGCAGTGGCCCGAGCTGCACAGCGAACAGGTGCACCTGCCGACCGCCGTGGCGATCGCCCACGCCGAACTCGGCCTCGACCACCGTTACCCGCCCGCCGCGCTGCGCGAGCTGCTCGGGTGGTCGCATCGACAGCAGGAACCGGCGGACCGGGCGCATCGGCAGCCGGAGCTGACGGGTTCGACGCAGCGGGAGACGACGTGACGACCGAGACGGCGGTGACCCTGCCTGGCGGCGAGATGCTCACCTGGTCCGACCGGCCCGAGGAGAACGGCGACCGGCCGCTGGCGGCGCTGGCGGCCCGGCTGGTGCCGGCCGGCGCCCGGGTGTTGCTGGCCGGGGCGCACGACCCGGTGGTGCTCGACGCGCTGACCCACGCCCACGTCACCTGCCTGCTGCGCGGCTACCCCGACGCGGCGGCGGTCACCGACCGGGTCGACCGGGTGGTGGTGGGCGGGCCGGCGGGCCTGCCGGCCGACGCGGAGTACGACGTGGTGATCGCCGGTGCCGGCCTGGACACGATCGAGTCGGTCGAGGGCCCCCGACGAGGCTGGGACGAGATCCTGGCCCGGCTCGCGGCGGCCCTGCGCCCGGACGGTGAGCTGCTGCTGCGCGTGTCCAACCCGCTCGGCCTGCACCGACTGGTCGCCGCCGAGTCGTGGTACGCCGGCCGAGCCGACGCCGAGTGGACGGTCGGCGGGGTGCTCGACACCGGTCGTCCGGCCAACCTGGACCAGGTACGCGTCCGGCTGGCCGACACCGGGATGCACGCCGTCACCTGCTATGCCGCCTATCCGCGCCCGGACCTGACCACCGCCCTGCTGGCCACCGACCAGTTGGTCTGGCGCACCACGAACGCGCTCCTCGACGCGGTGCTGCACGACGCCTGCTCCGGTGGCTTCGCCGGCCGGTTCGTGCTCGCCGACCCGGCCCGGCTGGCGGTCGACGCGCTGCACGCCGGCCGCGCCGCCGACCTGGCACCGTCGTGGCTGGTGCTCGCCCGCCGCACCGGCAGCCCGGCGGCCTCGGCATCGGTCGAGGCACCCGGCGAACCCGCCACGGCCGGGCTGCCGGTGGCGCTGGTGCAGCTCGGTGGGGTGGGCGGCGCCGTGGCCGAGGTGATCGACGGACCGTCGGGGTGGCACTGGCACCGACCCGAGCCGACGGCCCGCACCGGCCCGACACCCGCGCCGTACGCCAGCCGCGAGGCCGCCCACCGCGACCCGGCGGCACCGGACGGTCCGGTGCCCGACGGACGTCTGCTGCGCAGCCTGCTGCTCGACGGCTGCCTGCGCCGCGACACGCCCCGGCTGCGGCACCTGCTGCGCGGCTACGCCGACTGGTTGGCGGGACAGGCCGAGGACGGCCGGCTCACCGGGGCGGTGGCGTTGGCCGGGGCGGAACACCTGGTGGTCGCGGGTGACCGCTTCGCGGTACTCGACCCGACCTGGCGGCCCCGCGTGCCGTTACCTGTCGACGTGGTGCTGGCCCGGACCCTGTGGCGGTTCTCCGCCGACCTGCTCACCGGTGGCTACGCCCACCCGTGGACCGACACCCTGGACGTGGCCGGCCTGACCGTGGTGCTCGGTGGGGTGGCCGGGCGGGACTTCGATCGGGCCGTGGTGGACGCCGCCGTGGAGACCGAGGCCGCGGTCAGCGCCACGGTGCGCGGGTTGGACACCGACGGACGGGTCGGGCTCACCGCCGAGCTGCGAGCCGTCACCCCCAGCGACCCCCCGCCGGGGCCACGCAGCTACCAGCAGCTCCGCGAGGCGTGGCGGCGTCAGGGGGAGGAGAACACCCGGCTGGCCGCCGCGTTGAAGTGGACCGAGGAGCTGCTCACCTCGCGGGAACGCACGCTGCGCCGGGCCGAGGCGACGATCAACCTGCTCAACGGCTCGCTGAGCTACCGGTTCGGCCGGCTGGCGATCGCGCCCGCCCGGCTGGCCCGACGCGGTGCCCGCGCTGCCAAACGCCGCGCCCAGGCGATCACCAACCGGGAGGACCAGACGTGAACCAGCGGATCGTCGGCATCGTGCAGGCCAGGATGGGCTCGTCCCGACTGCCCGGCAAGGTGCTGCGCCCGTTGGCCGGGCGCAGCGTGCTGGGTCGGGTGATCCGGGCCGCCCAGGACAGCGGGGTACTCGCCGACCTGGTGGTGGCGACCAGCACGGACCCCGGCGACGACGCGGTGGTCGCCGAGTGCGACCGGCTCGGGGTGGCCTGGCACCGGGGGCCTGTCGACGACGTGCTGACCCGGTTCGTCGGGGCGCTCGACGCGCATCCCGCGGACGCGGTCATGCGGTTCACCGCCGACTGTCCGCTGCTGGACCCGGAGATCGTCACGCTTGTCGCCGGCGTGTACCGGGCGGTGCCGGGACTGGACTACGCCAGCACCTCGATCGCCCGTACGCTGCCCCGCGGGTTGGACGTGGAGATCATCCGAGCGGGGACGCTGCGTACCGTGCAGCGGCTCGCCACCGGTCACCACCGGGTGCACGTCACCTCGTACGCGTACGCTCATCCCGAGCTGTTCCGGGTGCTCGGCGTGACGCTCACGCCAGACCGCTCACCACTGCGGCTCACCCTGGACACCGAACGGGACTGGCAGCTCGTCCACGCGGTGGTCGAGCACTTCGGTGACGTCAGCGTGCCGCTGGCCAAGCTCGCCGACTGGCTCGACGCGCGACCGGCGCTGCGCGCGCTCAACGCCGACGAGCGGCAGAAGCGGTTGGAGGAATCCTGAACACGGTACGGGTGGGGCTGCGCTGCGACGCCGGGCCGCAACGCGGCGTGGGGCACCTGGTCCGCTGTCTCGCCCTCGCCGAGGAACTGCTGTCCCGGGGCGTCGCCGTGGCGCTGTTCGGCACGGTGGCCGACGTCGACTGGGCGGCCCGGCAGCTCGCCGCCCGAGGCATCCCGCTGCACCCCGGCCCGGACACCCCGGCCGGGTTGGTCGAGGCGGCCCGCCGGCACGCGCTGGACGCGTTCGTGCTCGACTCGTACGAGTTGGACCCGGCCGGGGCGGGCGCGCTGCGCGCCGCCGGGGTGCTGACCCTGGCCGTCGTCGACGGCGACACCCGAGGTCAGGACGCCGACCTCTACCTCGACCAGAACTTCGGCACCGACCTGGTGGTGCCGGCCGGGCGGCTGCTCGCCGGCAGCGAGTACGCCCTGCTGCGCGACGCGGTGTTGGCCGCCCGCCCGGCGACGGCCCGCCCCGCCACGGAGGTGGACCGGCCGACGGTGCTGGCCTTCTTCGGCGGCACCGACGCGGCCGGCGCGGCACCACTGCTGACCGAGATCCTGCTCTCCACCGGCCGTCCGCTGGACCTCACCGTCATCGCCGGCCGACCCGAGACCGCCGACCGGCTGGCATCGTTGACCACCGGCCCCGGGCAGACGCTGCTCCCGGTGCCGCCCACCGACCGGCTGCCCGCCCTGATCGCCGCCGCCGACCTGGTGGTCAGCGCGGCCGGCACGTCGACCTGGGAGCTGTGCTGTCTCGGCGCACCATCGGCGCTGGTCTGCGTGGTGGACAACCAGCGCGAGTCGTACCATCGGGTGGTCGCCGCCGAGCTGGCCGCCGGCCTCGGCGAACTACCAACGCTGGCCGCCACCGGGCTGGCCCGGAATGTCGCCGCACACACCCTGGACGGGCTGCTGCGTAGCGGCTCGCGTCGGGCGGCGCTCTCCGCGCGGGCCTGGGCAGCGGTCGACGGACGCGGACGCAGACGCGTCGCCGACGCGATGTGCAGGGTTCTATCCGACGGGCACGAAGAACTAGAACGGGCGTACTAATCGCCTGCTAGGGTGGGCGGCATGTCGCAGGTCGCGTACCAGCCGTCGATGCTCGACGTCACCGACGCGCCGCCCAGCCTCGGGCCGCTCTCCGGCCAACTGCGCCGGCATCCGCTGAGTCACGGCGCCTGGGTCGACCACCTACCCGGCTGGGTGCACGGCTCCGACCAGGTGCTCGACGTGCTGCTGCGGGACGTGCCGTGGCGGGCCGAGCGACGCACCATGTACGACACCGAGGTCGACGTGCCACGTCTGCTCTGCTGGTACGGCACCGGTCGACCGCTGCCGCACCCGGTGCTGTTGACCGCGCGGGAGGCGCTGACCCAGCACTACGCCGACGAGTTGGGCGAGCCTTTCGTCACCGCCGGCATGTGTCTCTACCGCGACGGCCGCGACAGCGTGACCTGGCACGGCGACACCCAGGGCCGCTCCGCGCACATCGACACGATGGTCGCCATCGTCTCCTTCGGCTCCCCCCGCCAACTTCTGCTGCGTCCACGCGGCGGCGGGACCAGCCTGCGCTTCCCGCTCGGCCACGGCGACCTGGTCGTGATGGGCGGCTCCTGCCAACGCACCTGGGAGCACGCCATACCCAAGACGACCCGCCCGGTCGGCTCCCGAGTCAGCGTCCAGTTCCGCCCCACCGGCGTCGCCTGAGGCGTCGGCGACGCCTCAGCCGAGGTCGTGTTCGGTAGGGTCGGTGTTGAGCAGCCAGGCCAGCGGCATGGTCGCGCGCACGGTGTAGTGGTTACCGTCAAGATGGTGCATCGTGACGGTCTGAGCGGAATCCTGATCCACCACCCAGTACTGGGCAATGCCGGCAGCGGCGTACTCCAGGCGCTTGGTCACCGTGTCGATGCCCTCGGAGCCAGGCGAGATGATCTCCACGACGAGGAGGACATCGGCGACGGGCAGCCAGACACCGTCGGTCTGTGCCTTGCTCCAGACGACCAGGTCGGGAATGCGTCCGCCGACGCCGCCGTCCCGGCCGAGAATACGCAGCCCTACCGCTTGGGCGATCCGCTCGGCTGGCACACCGCCTTGGGCGAACCACACCATGAGCCGGGTCGCGATGATGGCGTGGGCGTACCCCGGCGGCGGCATGATCGAGAGGACTCCCTCGGGGCTGATCTCGTACCGATGGTGTTCGTCCTCAGCCATCATCGCGGTGAGGTCATCGAGCGTCACGATCGGGGGCATGTACCTGCCAACCGCCTCTGAGCTCATGCCGAGATCCTACCGGCACGGCCGATCGGCGGGCGGCGACTCACCCTCCCCGCTGGTCGCGACATCAGGCCGTTACGGTGCGGGCATCCCGCGCGCCGACCGGCCATGCTAGAAACAACGCTCAGGGTCGATCGCCCCCGTCAGCACTGCGACGCGAAGGGCCACCCATGACCCAATCCCCCACCGAGCCACGTTCCCGCTGGTCACTCTGGTCGGTGCATGGCGACGGCCGGACGGTACGCCCCGGCGACGTGGTCCACCCCGACGAACGACTGTCCTGGCCGCGCACCCTGGGCGTCGGCGTGCAGCACGTGGTGGCGATGTTCGGCGCCACCTTCACGGTGCCGTTGATCACCGGTTTTCCGCCGGCCACCACGCTGTTCTTCTCCGGGCTGGGCACCCTGCTGTTCCTGGTCATCACCGGCAACCGGCTGCCGTCGTACCTCGGCTCGTCGTTCGCCTTCATCGCGCCGGTGCTGGCCGCGAAGGCCGGCGGCGACATCGGCCCGGCCCTCGGCGGCATCGTGGTGGCCGGCGCGGCGCTGGCCCTGGTCGGCCTGGTGGTGCAGCTCGCCGGGGCGGGCTGGATCAACCGGCTCATGCCCCCCGTGGTCACCGGCGCCATCGTGATGCTGATCGGGCTGAACCTGGCCCCGGTCGCCTGGGACGGCGGCGGCGAGGGCGGAGTCAAGGCGCAACCGCTGATCGCGGTGCTCACACTCGCCGCGATCCTGTTGTTCACCGTGCTCTTCAAGGGTTTTCTGGCCCGACTCTCCATCCTGCTCGGAGTGCTCGTCGGTTGGCTGGTCGCCGCCTTCACCGGCGGGCTGGACCCGGCCACGGTCACCGGGCTGCGCGAGGCCGCCTGGGTCGGGCTGCCGGAGTTCCACACCCCCAGCTTCAGCCTGCGCGCCGTGGTGCTGGTCATCCCGGTGGTCCTGGTCCTGATCGCGGAGAACGCCGGCCACGTCAAGGCGGTCGCCGCCACCACCGGCCGCAACCTGGACCGGGACATGGGTCGGGCGTTCATGGGTGACGGGCTGGCCACGGTGCTGGCCGGCTCCGGCGGCGGCTCCGGCACCACCACGTACGCCGAGAACATCGGCGTGATGGCCGCCACCCGGGTCTACTCCACTGCCGCGTACTGGGTGGCCGGGCTGGCCGCGGTGCTGCTCGGGCTCAGCCCCAAGATCGGTGCGCTGATCCTCACCGTGCCGGCCGGTGTGCTCGGCGGCGCCACCACCGCGCTCTACGGGCTGATCGCCATCCTCGGCGCCCGGATCTGGCTCGACAACCGGGTCGACTTCCACGACCCGGTCAACCTGCTGACCGCCGCAGTCGCAGTGATAATCGGCGCCGCCGACTACACGCTCACCGCCGGCGACCTCTCCTTCCACGGCATCGCCCTGGGCACCGCCGCCGGAGCCGGCCAGCACCGTGGCCAGCCCGTCACCCATGAACGCCCGACCCATGTCCCGGTCCAGGTTGCGGCCGGTGGTGGCGGCGACCGCC
>NZ_POTX01000139.1 GCF_003236305.1 Micromonospora endophytica
TACGGGTGGTTGAAGTTGTGCACGCCGAGTTCGTGCCCCTTGGCGTCCAGCTCACGGACCAGGTCGGGGTAGCGCACCACCTGGCTGCCCGAGCCCGTCGACTCGTCCCCCGCCCGAGTTGGGCGGTCTACGCGGCCGTCTTCGTGGTGCTCGGCGGCATCCTCTTCGTCCAGGCGTACGCCAGCGGTGCGTTCATCCCCGACTACCGGTCGGAGACGACCTCCGGCAGCGGTCAGGACGACGTGCCCGAGGAGATCCGCAAGGGCGGCCCGATCGTCAACACCACAGCCGAACGCCCGCAGTCGTACAGCCTGCCAGCCCGGACTGTCGTGCTCACCTTCGACGACGGCCCGGACCCGATCTGGACCCCCGCCGTCCTGGAGGTGCTGGAGAAGCACCAGGTGCCGGGGACCTTCTTCGTGCTCGGCAGCCAGGTGGTGCGCTACCCCGACCTGGTCCGTGAGCTGGACGCCAAGGGGCACGAACTCGGCGTGCACACCTTCACCCACCCGTACCTCGCCGAACTCCCCGGTTGGCAGCGGCGGATGGAGTACACCCAGACGCAACTGGTGATCGCCGGGGCCACCGGGTCCCGGACAAACCTGGTGCGGTTTCCGTACTCCTCCCGGGCGGACGCCTTCCTCGACCAGGACTGGCCGCTGCTGCAACAGGCTGGTGAGCTGGGCTACCTCACCGTGGTCAACGACCTGGACAGCCGGGACTGGGAGCGGCAGGGCGCGGACGGCATGGTCGAGCGGAGCATCCCGGCCGGTTACGCCGGCGCGATCACCCTCTGGCACGACTCCGGCGGTGACCGTTCACAGACCATCGAGGCGCTGGACCGGTACATCCCGTTGATGAAGGAACGGGGATACACCTTCACCACGGTCAGCGGCGGGCTGAACCGGGCACTGGCGGAGGCCGGTGTCACCGGGGCCACGGCCGGCCCGACCGAGGCGACGGCGAGCGAGCGTTGGCGCGGCCAGATGCTGATCATGGCGGTCCGGGCCGCCGACGGCACCTTCATCGTCTTCGGAGCGCTCTTCGTCGTGGTCGGGGTGCTCACCATCGGCCGTACCGTGCTGATGTTCGTGCTGGCACTGCGGCACGCCCGCAAACGACGCCGCCCGGACTTCGCCTGGGGACCGCCGGTCACCGAACCGGTCTCGGTGATCGTGCCCGCGTACAACGAGAAGGAGGGGATCGCGGCGGCGGTCCGCTCGCTCGCGGCGGGCGACCATCCCGGCGGCATTGAGGTGGTGGTGGTCGACGACGGGTCGACCGACGGCACCGCCGACATCGCCGCCGGGCTCGGCCTGCCGAACGTGCGGGTCGTGCGCAAGCCCAACGGTGGCAAGCCGAGCGCGCTGAACACCGGTGTCGCCCTGGCCCGGCACGACCTGATCGTGATGGTCGACGGGGACACCATCTTCGAGCCCGACGCGGTCCGTCGCCTGGTGCAGCCCTTCGGCGACCCGCGGGTGGGCGCGGTCGCCGGCAACGTCAAGGTGGGCAACCGGCGCAGCATGATCGCCAAGTGGCAGCACATCGAGTACGTCATCGGCTTCAACCTCGACCGTCGGCTCTACGAGACGCTGCGGTGCATGCCCACCATTCCCGGCGCGATCGGCGCGTTCCGCCGCAAGGCCCTGGAGTACGCCGGCGGGATGACCGACGACACCCTGGCCGAGGACACCGACGTCACCATGGCCCTGGGCCGGGCCGGCTGGAAGGTGGTGTACGAGGACAGCGCCCGCGCCTGGACCGAGGCGCCGAGCAGCATCGGGCAGCTGTGGAAGCAGCGGTACCGGTGGAGTTACGGCACCATGCAGGCGATGTGGAAGCACCGCCGCGGGGTGCTCGACAAGGGTGCCTCCGGCCGGTTCAGCCGCCGCTGCCTGGCCTTCCTGACCCTGTTCGGGGTGCTGCTGCCGCTGGCCGCGCCGGTCATCGACCTGCTCGCCGTCTTCGGCCTGATCTTCCTGGACCGGACCGCGACAGTGGTCGCCTGGGCGGCCATGCTGGGTTTGCAGTTCCTCACCGCGATCGTGGCCTTCCGCCTCGACAAGGAGAAACTCGGCGTCCTCTGGGTGCTGCCGTTGCAGCAGTTCGTCTATCGCCAGCTGATGTATCTGGTGCTGCTCCAGTCGGTGGTCACCGCGCTGACCGGGGGACGGCTGGGCTGGCAGAAGCTCAAGCGCACCGGCCTGGAGCCGGCGGGGACGGCAGGCGCGCCCCGTCCGCTGCCGCTACCGGCCGAAGCCGCCTCCCCCCGGCAGGTGCGCTTCTGATCCCAGGTCGCCGGGGTGGCCGTCAGTCGGCGCGGTTGGCGAGGCCGACGGCGTACTCCGGCCACCAGACGCCGCTCTCCGGCTCACCGGGGCGGCAGGCACCGTCGGACTCGCCCGGATATTTGATCCAGAGCAGCGCGTCGACCCGGTCCAGGCCGGTGTCGGTGGTGGGCTCCGCGCCGAGCGCCCGCCCCGGCGGGTTGCACCAGCTCGGCGCGGAGCGGACCGTCCTACCCGGGTAGGGGCCCCGGCCGTTGCGGCTGGTGTCGAGGACGAACGTGGTCGTACCGTCGAGGGCGTCGGAGATCTGGTGGCCGTAGGCCACGTTCCGCGGCGTGTCGATGAAGTTGGCCACGTTGAGCGCGAAGCCGTCTGCCTCGGCGACCCCGGCCTGGCCCAGGGCTGCCGCCAACCGGGCGGTGTCCTTGACCCAGGCCGGGTGGCCGGCGTCCAGGTAGACCCGGGCGCTGCCGGTGCTGGCGAGCACCGCCACCGCGTCCCGCAACAGGCCGAGGCGTTCGTCGACGTCGTCGACGCACCGGTCCACCGCGTCCGGGACCGCGCCCGGTTCGACGATGATGGTGACCGGGCGCCCCCGCACCCCGCTGGCGACGCGCCGGATCCAGTCCTGGTACGCCTCGGCCGACTCGGCGCCGCCCGTGCCCTGCCGCCCGCAGTCGCGCCCTGGCAGATTGTGCGTGACAAGCACCGGGGTCTGGCCGGAGCGGCTGGCCCCGGCCAGGAACTCCGACACCTCGTCGGTGACCGCCTCGGAGTCGCCGACCAGCCAACGGGCGGTCGGGCGGGTGCTGATCCGGCGCAGCGCGGCGGCTTCCTCGATCCGCCCCTCCCGTTCCCACTCGGTCACCTGCCACCCGGCCGCGCCACGCGGGTCGACGTAGAAGACGGGCGGCAGCGGGGCCGGCGAGCGGTCGGCGCTGACGGTCTCGGTCGGTGGCTGCCCGGCTGCGTCGGTGCCACACGCGGAGAGCAGGACGGTGAGCGCGAGCCCCACCGCCAGGATGGAGCTGCGGGAACTGCGCGGCATGGCGGTCACCGTACCTGGTGGGCGGGCTCCGGCAGACCGGGCCCACGAGGCCATTCGGCCTCGGAAACGCCCACCGAGACGGCTCCGCCCCGGAGCCGCCGCGGTGTCAGGTGGCACGAAAACAGGTGTTCACCTGTGTGGTGGTCGCAAGGAGGGGCAAGTGCAGAGGAGGGGGCAGCGCAGTCCCTCTAAGCAGGTTGCCGAAGATCCTGCCGGTGATGATCCGGTCGGCTCCCTGACCTGTCTTTACTCGTGCTATCGAGCTGAACCGTTCACGCCATCGCCTCGGTGCGGATCACCGCCACCCCGGCGCAGCCACCACCCCCGGACCGGTCGCCGTCCCTGGCCCGCTTGCCGTGACCCGCTTGTGCTCTCAGGTCGATAGGCGCGCACTCGCCTACATCCGCCCTGGGCCGGGGCAGTGCCAGCAGGGCAGCGACACCCTGATGTCAGCCCCCCCGGGTAGCGACAGGAAGTTCGACCAGGCGCTTAACGGGTGGCTGGCGGTGCGGCGAGCCTACTCGTCGTCGGGGTCGTCGAGGCGGGCGAGCCAGGTGGCGAAGCGCTCGATCGGGGTCTCGAACTCCGGGTTCAGGTCGACGAAGTCGCGCAGTCGCTCGCTGAGCCACTCCACGCTCACCTGCTCGTCGCCCCGTCGCTCGACAAGCTCTTCGATGCCGCGATCGGTGAAGTACAACGCGGTGTCCTCTCGCTCTCCATGAATCCGCCCGCCGCCCCACCGGTAGGGCGGGGCGGCGGGCGGGAAGGTTACCGGTTACGGGCGGGGCAGCGCCGCGTCGAGCAGGGTCTTCTGCTCGACCTCGTGCATTTTGGCCGAGCCGACCGCCGGGGCGGCGGCGGCCGGGCGGGAGATGCGGCGCAGCCGGACCCCGTCGAGGTGCTCCAGCAGGTTGAGCGCCACGAACGACCAGGAGCCCTGGTTGGCCGGCTCCTCCTGCACCCAGGCGAAGTCCTCCGCGTTCGGGTACTGCGCGAGCGCGGCCCGGATCTCCTCCACCGGCATCGGGTAGAGCTGCTCCAGCCGGATGATCGCGGTGTCGGTGACGCCGCGCTCCTGCCGGGCCTGGAACAGGTCGTAGTAGACCTTGCCCGAGCAGAGCAGCACCCGCTTGACCTGCTCCGGAGCCGGCGGGGCTCCGTCGCCGAGCACCGGCGAGAAGGTGCCGGTGGTGAAGTCCTCCACCGACGAGACACAGAGCTTGTGCCGCAGCAGGGACTTCGGCGTGAACACCACCAGCGGCTTGCGCTTGGGCGAGAGCGCCTGGCGGCGCAGCAGGTGGAAGTAGTTCGCCGGGGTGGTCGGGATGGCCACCCGCATGTTGTCCTCGGCGCAGAGCTGGAGGAACCGCTCCGGGCGGCCGGAGGTGTGGTCCGGACCCTGTCCCTCGTGGCCGTGCGGCAGCAGCAGGGTGACCGCCGAGCGCTGACCCCACTTCACCTCGCCGGAGGAGATGAACTCGTCGATCACCGACTGCGCACCGTTGACGAAGTCGCCGAACTGGGCCTCCCAGCAGACCAGCGCGTCGAGGTTCTCCACCGAGTAGCCGTACTCGAAGCCCATCGCGGCGTACTCGGAGAGCAGCGAGTCGTGCACGAAGAAGCGGGACCGCTCGCCGTCGCCGGTGAGCGACTGCAACGGCAGGTAGTCCTCGCCGGTCTGGGCGTCGACGACCGAGGCGTGCCGCTGGACGAAGGTGCCGCGGCGGGAGTCCTGCCCGGCGAGCCGGACGGTGACCCCGTCGTGCAGCAGCGCGCCGAAGGCGATGATCTCGCCGAAGCCCCAGTCGATGTTGCCTTCCACGGCCATCCGGGCCCGCCGGTCGAGCAACTGCTGGATCCGCTTGTGCGGGGTGAAGCCCTCCGGCAGGTTGACGTGCGCCTCGCCGACGGCCTTGACCACCGCCGCGCTGGTCGCCGTCTCCACCTGCGGCTCGGGCTCGTCCTGCCGGGGCGGCCGGCTCAGCTGGCGCGGCGTGCTGGCCGCGTCCCGGGTGGCCTTGAACACCCGTTCCAACTGGGCCTGGTAGTCGCGCAGCAGTTCCTCGGCGTCCTCGACGGTGATGTCGCCCCGCCCGATCAGCTCCTCGGTGTAGAGCTTGCGGACCGACCGCTTCGAGTCAATGATCTTGTACATCTGGGGGTTGGACATCGACGGGTCGTCGCCCTCGTTGTGCCCACGCCGCCGGTAGCAGACCAGGTCGATCACGACGTCCTTGTTGAAGGTCTGCCGGTACTCGAAGGCCAGCCGGGCGACCCGCACCACGGCCTCCGGGTCGTCACCGTTGACGTGGAAGATCGGCGCCTGGATCATCCGGGCCACGTCGGTGCTGTAGAGGCTGGAGCGGCTGTGTTCCGGGGCGGTGGTGAAGCCGACCTGGTTGTTGACCACCACGTGCACGGTCCCGCCGGTGCGGTAGCCGCGCAGCTGGGAGAGGTTGAGGGTCTCGGCCACCACGCCCTGGCCGGCGAAGGCGGCGTCGCCGTGCACCGACAGCGGCAGCACGGTGTAGCCCTCCAGCTTGAGGTCGATGCGGTCCTGCTTGGCCCGCACGATCCCCTCCAGCACCGGGTCGACGGCCTCCAGGTGGGACGGGTTCGCCACCACCGAGACCTTCACCGAGTGGTCACCGTCGGGCGTGGTGAACTTGCCGTTCTGGCCGAGGTGGTACTTCACGTCGCCGGAGCCCTGGGTGGAACGCGGGTCCAGGTGCCCCTCGAACTCCGAGAAGATCTTCTCGTACGGCTTGCCCACGATGTTGGCCAGCACGTTGAGCCGGCCCCGGTGCGCCATGCCGATGACGACCTCGTCCAGTCCACCCTCGGCGGCCGATTCCAGCACCTCACCGAGGAGCGGGATCAGCGACTCGCCACCCTCCAGCGAGAAGCGCTTCTGGCCGACGTACTTGGTCTGGAGGAAGGTCTCGAACGCCTCGGCCGCGTTGAGCCGGTTGAGCACGTGCTTCTGCTCGTCGGCCGGCGGCTTTTCGTACTTGCGCTCGACCCGCTCCTGGATCCAGCGGCGTTCGACCGGGTCCTGGATGTGCATGTACTCGATGCCGACCCGACGGCAGTACGAGTCCCGCAGCACGCCCAGGATCGAGCGGAGCTTCATCCGCTGCTTGCCGGCGAAGCCGTTCACCGGGAAGGTGCGGTCCAGGTCCCACAGCGTCAGCCCGTGCTGGAGCACGTCCAGGTCCGGGTGCTTGCGGATCTTGAACTCCAGCGGGTCGGTGTCGGCCATCAGGTGGCCGCGGACCCGGTACGAGTGGATCAGCTCGTGCACCCGCGCGGTCTTGTTGATCTGACCTTCGCTGTCGACAGCGACGTCGCGCATCCACCGCACCGGCTCGTACGGGATGCGCAGCGAGGTGAAGATCTGGTCGTAGAAGCCGTGCTCGCCCAGGAGTAGCTCGTGCATGGCCTTGAGGAACTCGCCGGACTGCGCGCCCTGGATGATCCGGTGGTCGTACGTGCTGGTCAGCGTGATGACCTTGCTGACCGCCAGCTCGGCCAGGGTGGCCTCGCTCATGCCCTGGTACGGCGCCGGGTACTCCATCGCGCCGACGCCGATGATGGCGCTCTGGCCCTGCATCAGCCGGGGCATGGAGTGCACGGTGCCGATGCCGCCCGGGTTGGTCAGCGAGATGGTGGTGCCGGAGTAGTCCTCCATGGTCAGCTCGTTGCGGCGGGCGCGCCGGACGACGTCCTCGTACGCCTGCCAGAACTGCCGGAAGTCCATCTGCTCGCAGCCCTTGATGGAGGGGACCACCAGGTTGCGGCTGCCGTCGGGCTTGGTCAGGTCGATGGCGATGCCCAGGTTGACGTGTTCCGGGCGGACCATCGCCGGCTTGCCGTCGGCCTGGGTGAAGGAGTTGTTCATCTCCGGGTGCGCGGCGAGCGCCCGGACCAGCGCGTAACCGATCAGGTGGGTGAAGCTCACCTTGCCGCCCCGGCCCCGGGCGAGGTGGTTGTTGATCACGATCCGGTTGTCGACCAGGAGCTTGGCCGGCACCGCGCGCACGCTGGTCGCGGTCGGCACGGCCAGCGAGGCGTCCATGTTCTGGACGATCTTGGCGGCCACCCCGCGCAGCGGCGTGGTCTGCGCCCCGGTCGCGGTCGGCGTGGTCTTGGCGGACTCGGTCCGGGCCGGCCGGGCCTTGGTCGGCTCGCCGCCCTTGGCGGGCTGGGCCTTCGCCGGCGCGGCCTTGGCGGGGGCGGCCGTGCCGGCCTTCGGCTCGGGCCTGGTCGCCGGCTCGGCCTTGGCCGCCGGCTCAGGCTTGGTGGCGGGCTCAGGCTTGGTCGCCGACTCGCCCTTGGCCGGGGCGGAACGGGTACGCGCCGACTCGGCCGGCTTGCCGGCACCGTCGCCCTCGGTCGCGCGGGCCGTGCCCGGACCGGGCCGGTAGTCGGCAAAGAAGTCGTGCCAGGCCGGGTCGACGCTGCTCGGGTCGGCGAGGTAGCGCTGGTACATCTCCTCGACGACCCACTCGTTCGGGCCGAAACCCGCCAGTGGGTTCTCCTGCGAAGTCTGCTGGGTCGACACGGCCGGTAATCGCCTCTTTCACGCGGGTTTGTGTGTCACGCGGTGCCCAGTGCGGCCGTACCGGCGCACACAGGACGGATCCCAGGCTACGCCGTACCGAACCCGACGGCATTTCCGCCTCCGTCGCGTGGTCCGATTCACAAAAGATGCCAGAAGTTCTGTAAGCGCTGCGTGTTCTAGTGCTTGCTGCTATGTGGCGACGGGCCCGGTTCGCCGGTTGTCACCGGTGAACCGGGCCCCGCCCGTCGATCACATCCGCCCGGCCGGAGCCGCAGTCGCCGTCGTCAGGAGATGTCGCGGCGTCGGGTGAGCAACACGCCGACGATGCCGCTCACCAGCGCGTACCCGATCAGCACGAGCGCGCCCACCCACCAGGCCGGCAGCATCTCGTTCTCGCCTGGCGTGATCATGATTTGGGAGGCGGCGGCCGGCCAGATCACCTGCCACTTGAGCACCGCCATGTTGTCCAGCCAGCTGGCCAGCGCGAAGAAGAGCAGGCCCACCACCTGGGTGCCGATCAGGTAGAGCACGGAGGCGGTGATCACCGCGCCGAGCTGGTTGGTGATCAACGTGCCGATGCCCACGCCGAGCACGGTCCAGATGGCGTACGCCATCAGGTTGAGCAGCAGCGCCCGCTGGACGTCCCACTCACCGAGCTGGGTGCCGTAGTCGTTCAGGGCCAGGAAGATGGCCCCACCGGCGAGATCGATCACGGTGGTGACCAGCCAGAACGCGAAGCCCAGCAGGCTGGCCGCGATGAGCTTGCTGACGATCACCGCGGTACGCCGCGGGGTGGCCAGGAAGGTCGTGGTCGCGGTCTGGTGGAAGAACTCGTTGGTCACCATCAGGATGCCGATGAGCATCACGAACAGCAGCCCGAGGTACTGCCCCGAGGTGTAGAGGTTCGCCGCCTGTGCCGGCGCGGAGGCCGCGTCGCCGGTGACACCGAACTCGTCGCCGCCGCCGCCCACCGCGGAGTCGAACATCCAGGCGTTGAAGGGGAACGCCATGCCGATGGAGAGCAGCGCCCCGATGGCCAGCCACCACCAGGTGCTGGTCGTACGGATCTTGAGCAGTTCGGAGCGGACCAGGTTGCTCATCGAATGCCCGCCTTTCCGGCCGTCAGTTCCAGGAAGACGCGTTCCAGGTCGGGTCGTTCGGTGGTCAGCTCGTGCAGCTCCACCCCGGCCGCGAGTGCCGCCCGGCCCACCGTCGGCGCGTCCACCCCGGCGATCAGCAGGATGCCCTGCTCGTCGGTCTCCACCGTGCCGGGCCCGTCCGCCAGCGCCCTGGTCAGCGCCTCCGCCTGTGGGGTACGCACCCGGACCCGGACACCCTGCGCCATCGACCCGATCACCTGGTCGACAGGTCCCTGCCGGACCAGCTGTCCGGCCGCGATGATCACCACGTCGTCGGCGAGCAGCTGCATCTCCGACAGCAGGTGACTGGAGACGAGGACGGTGCGTCCCTCGGCGGCCAGGCCCTTGAGGAACCCGCGCATCCACCGGATGCCCTCCGGGTCGAGTCCGTTGGCCGGCTCGTCGAGGATGAGCACCCGGGGGTCACCGAGCATCGCGGCGGCGATACCGAGCCGCTGCTTCATGCCCAGTGAGTAACCCTTGAACTTGCGCTTCGCCGCAGGCGTCAGCCCGACCATGGCCAGCGCCTCGTCGGCACGCTGCCGGGGCAGGCCGGCCGCCGCGCAGATCACCCGCAGGTGGTTGATCCCGGTACGACCCTTGTGCGCGCTGGACGCCTCCAGTACCGCCCCGACGTGCCGCAGTGGATCGGCCAGGTCCGGGTACCGGCGACCGCCGATGGTGGCCTGTCCGGTCGTCGGGGTGACCAGGTTGAGCAACATGCGCAGGGTGGTGGTCTTGCCCGCGCCGTTCGGACCGAGGAAGCCGGTGACCCGGCCCGGTTCGACAGTGAACGACAGGTTGTTGACCGCGCGCACGTTGCGGTACTGCTTACTCAGGCCGGTGACCACGATCTGCGCGTCATTGGTGGGGCGTGGCTGCCCGTCGGACATCATTCTCCTCCCGTGGCGCGAGATGCGCCGTTGCACAGCGTGACGGTAGTGGTCAACCAAATCAATCGGGCGCGCTCCGGAGATCGCCCTCCGTCGCAGGCAGGAGCCGTCTCATCCCCAGGTACGACCCGATCGAGGATCGTCACCTGCCGACGGCCCGTTGGGCCGTGCCTCGATGGTCATCGACCCCTCTCCGCTGTGCCGCCCGTCAGCCTCCCAGGTCGGCCCGGCGGACCCCGAGGCCGGGTCGACCACCGGCTGCCGTGGGCGGGTCGGCTACCGGTGTGGTGCGAGTGGCGTGCCGACCACCGCACCGGCCTTCGTCGGCGACGAGACCCTGCTGCGTTCGGTGCGGCGGGTCTTGGCGACCAGGGAACTACGGACCCAGCTCACAGGGTTTTTCCAGGATCTGCCCAGCGCTGGTGCAGCGATTGCGCGGATGATGGGCGGCATGGCCGCTACCCAGACCGAGGCGCGACTGCTCGTCGTCGAGGACGATCCCAACATCCTCGAACTGCTCTCCGCGAGCCTGCGATTCGCGGGTTTCGACGTGGCCACCGCCACCAGCGGCTCAGCCGCGCTCAGCGCGGCCCGGGACCACCGGCCCGACCTGGTGGTGCTCGACGTGATGCTGCCGGACCTCGACGGCTTCGAGGTGATCCGGATGATGCGGGAGGGCGGTACGCGTACCCCGGTGGTCTTCCTCACCGCGCGGGACGCCACCGACGACAAGATCCGCGGCCTCACCCTGGGCGGCGACGACTACGTGACGAAGCCGTTCAGCCTGGAGGAGCTGACCGCCCGGATCCGGGCGGTGCTGCGCCGCACCTCAAGTGGCGAGCAGACCCCCGCCCGGCTCACCTTCGCCGACCTGGAGCTGGACGAGGAGACTCACGAGGTGTACCGGGCCGGCCAGCGGGTCCAGCTCTCGCCGACCGAGTTCAAACTGCTGCGGTACCTGATGCTGAACGCCAACCGGGTGCTGTCGAAGGCGCAGATCCTCGACCACGTGTGGAACTACGACTTCCGGGGCGACGACAACATCGTCGAGTCGTACATCTCCTACCTGCGGCGCAAGATCGACAATACCGAGCCGCGCCTGATCCACACCCTGCGCGGGGTCGGCTACGTGCTGCGCAAGCCGGCGGCGTGAACGCCCTCCAACAGGGCAAGCTGCGTCTGCGTGCGGTGCCGCTGCGGGTCAAGCTGGTCGCGGCCGTGCTCGCCCTGGTCGCCGCCGCGCTCCTGGTGATCAGCTCGCTGACCACGTTCTTCCTCCGCAGCTACCTGGTCGACCAGGTGGACGCGGAGTTGACCAGCGTGGTCAAGGAGTTGGAGAACGAGTCGAACGCGAGGCCCTGGGCCACGTTCGTGTTCAGCACCGACGGCAGCGTACCCACCGACTACGTGGTGGTGATCACCAACCCCAACTCCGGCGACGTCCAGCAGGCCGCGTACGACACCCGCCGGTTCACCGAGGCCGACCTGCCGCCCTGGCCCAACGACGCGGCCGGCTTCGCGCAGCGGGCCGGCGAGCCGTTTCCCACCCACGCCCGGGGCAGCGCGGTGCGGTGGCGGATGCTCTACACCGAACTGCCGAACGGGCAGTGGGTGGCGGTCGGCCAGCACCTGACCGACGTGGACCGGGCGGTCACCCGGCTGGTCTGGATCGACGTGCTGGTGGGCGGGGCAGTGCTGATCCTGCTCGCCTCGATCGGCGCGGCGATCGTCCGGACCAGCCTCAAACCCCTGGTGGAGATCGAGCGAACCGCGGCCGCCATCGCCGGCGGTGACCTCAGCCGCCGGGTGCCCGATCCGGAGGACGGCGAACCCTGCCCGACCTCGGAGCTGGGACGGCTCTCCCGCGCGCTGAACGCGATGCTCAGCCAGATCGAGATGGCCTTCACCGCCCGCGCGGCCTCGGAGTCCGCAGCCCGGTCCGCCGAGGTCGCCGCCCGTGAGGCCGCCGAGGCGGCGCGCGCCTCGGAAGCACGCGCCCGCCGCTCCGAGGAGCGGATGCGACAGTTCGTCGCGGACGCCTCGCACGAGTTGCGTACCCCGCTGACCACCATCCGCGGCTTTGCCGAGCTGTACCGGCAGGGTGCCGCCGGCACCCCCGAGCAGACCTCCGACCTGCTGCGCCGGATCGAGGACGAGGCCGCCCGGATGGGCCTGCTGGTGGAGGACCTGCTGCTGCTGGCCCGACTCGATCGGGAACGCCCGCTCTCGCTCGCCCCGGTGGAGCTGCCGGTGCTGGCCGCGGACGCGGTGCAGGCCGCCCGCGCGATGGCGCCGGACCGGCGCATCGAGTTGGAGATCGAACCCGGCTCGGGTCCGCTCGTGGTCCGTGGTGACGACGCACGGCTGCGGCAGGTGATCGGCAACCTGATGACCAACGCGCTGCGGCACACCCCGCCGGAGGCGGCCGTCACGCTGCGGCTGCGCGGCGAACCGGACAACCTGGCGGTGATCGAGGTGGCCGACACCGGCCCGGGGCTCACCGCCGACCAGGCGGAACGGGTCTTCGAACGCTTCTACCGGGCGGACGCCTCGCGTACCCGTCGGGTGGGCGGAAACACCGGCACCGGCCTGGGCCTGGCCATCGTCGCCGCGCTGGTGACGGTGCACCAGGGCACCGTCGAGGTGACGGGGACACCGGGCGGGGGCGCCACCTTCCGGGTCCGGCTGCCGCTCGCTCCGGACGCCGACACCGACCAGCAGTGACTTTCAGCGAATCCTCAGGCCACACCAAGGCGTAACGCAGTGCGATGGGGAAGGGTAGGGACATGACCGAGTACGAGTCCGACCCGCGTCGGCCGGCCAGCACCGACGCCGAGCCGTCGCACTCCGAGCTGTTCCGCGCCGAGCATGCGCGGTCCGACTCCACATCCACTCCAGCGGACGCTCCGTCCGCCGATGCGCCGACCACCTCGGTCCGCGCAGTCGAGACGCCGTCCGGGCCCACCGGCACCGACGGTGAGCCGACCCTGCCGGGCGTGCCGACCACCGGCTCGCCCGCGTCGACGCCGCCGATGGCCGGGCAGTCCGCCTGGGCAGCGGCCGGCCAGTATCCGTACCAGCCCGGTGGCGCCGCGCGGTATCCCGGCGCCCCCTGGAACCCCTCCCAGCAGCAGTCCGGTTGGCCAGGCACCCAGCCCAGCGGCGGACACCCGGGGCAGCACACCGGTTATCCGGCTGGCGCGTCCGGCTACCCGGCTGGCGCGTCCGGCTACCCGGGCGGATCCGCCGGGGGCTATCCGGGAAGTCCGTCCGGTTATCCGGGACAGCCGGCACCGTGGTCGCCGACGCCCTCGGGCGGGGTGCGGCCGGGCCGGATCGCCAAGTTCGTCGGTGCCGGTGTCGCGGTGTTCGCGTTGATGCTCGGCAGCGGCGTCGCGGGCGGGAGCCTGGCCCTGGCCCTCAGCGACGGTGGCGGGATCACCCGCACCTACTCCGCCGCCCCGGTCATCGACGGTGCCGACCTGCCCCGCATCGCCGCTTCCGTACAGGACAGCGTGGTGTCGATCAGCACCGGCAGCGGCGAGGGCTCCGGGGTGGTCCTCACCGCGGACGGTTTCGTGCTGACCAACAACCACGTGATCGCCGGCGCGGAAGGTGACACGGTCCGGGTGTTCTTCGCCGACGGCACCAACGCCACGGCTGAGGTCCGCGGCACCGACCCCAAGACCGACCTGGCCGTGTTGAAGGCCAGCGGCGTGAGCGACCTGAAGCCGGCCACCTTCGGCGACAGCGACGCGATGCAGGTCGGCGACCAGGTGCTCGCGCTGGGTAGCCCGCTCGGGCTCCAGGGTTCGGTCACCGCGGGCATCCTGAGCGCCCGGGACCGCACCATCAAGGCCAGCAGCGATCAGCAACTGCCCAGCCAGGGGGTCAGCTCGATCTCCGGACTGCTCCAGACCGACGCGCCGATCAACCCGGGCAACTCCGGCGGTGCCCTGGTCAACACCCGGGGTGAGGTGATCGGCATCAACACCGCCATCGCCACCGCGGGGCAGGGCGTCACCGGCAACATCGGGGTGGGCTTCGCCATCCCGAGCAACAAGGCCAAGGACGTCGCGGACAAGCTCCAGCGGGGCGAGAAGATCAGCCACCCGTCGCTCGGCGTGGGCGTGAACGACTCGCCGGACGGCGGTGCCGTGATCAGCAACGTCAACCCGGGCAGCGCCGCCGAACGGGCCGGGCTGCAACGTGGTGACGTGGTCACGCGTTTCGGCGACAAGGTGATCAATGACTCGAACGACCTCGTCGGTGCCGTACAGGCCGGCAAGGTCGGTGACCAGGTCGAGTTGACCTTCCAGCGAAATGGGGCCGAGACGACGGCAACCGTGACGCTCGCCGAAGCGTCCTAATCCAAGAACCTGCCTCCCTCCGGGCGGCGGGTGGCGCGGCCAAGGGGGTTGGCCGCGCTGCCCGCCGCCCTCTTCTCGTCCGGGCCCGGTTCACCCGTCCCGGGTGAACCGCTCTCACCCGCCGCGCCGGCAACCTTGCCGGTGAAGACCTCGTGCCGTGACGCCAGCGACCGACGGGGAGGACTCGTGCCCGACAACCGCGTCCCGGGCCGGCACCGATTGCGGATCGCGATGGTGGTGCCGCCCTGGCTGTCGGTGCCTCCGCCCGGCTACGGGGGCCTGGAGCAGGTGGTGGCCGGCCTGGTGGACGCCCTGGTCGACAGGGGACACGCGGTGACCCTGCTGGGCGCCGGTGAGGCCCACGGCACGGCCGCCGAGTTCCTGCCCACGCTCGACGACCTCCAGTACGACCGACTCGGCGAGTCGCTGCCGGAACTGGCCCACCTGGCGCGGGTGAACCATCTGCTCAGCGCGGCCGACTTCGATCTGGTGCACGACCACAGCACGGTGGGTCCGCTGGTCGCCGGGCGACGCGAGGTCCCCACCGTGGCCACCGTGCACGGCAACCCGGTGGGGGAGTACGGCACCGTGCTCAGCGACACCGACCGGGGCGTCGGTCTGGTGGCCATCTCGCACACCCAGCGGCGGCTGAACCCCCGACTGCCCTGGGTCGGCACCGTGCACAACGCGATGGAGACGGAGTCCTTTCCGCGCAAGAGCGAACCCAGCGACGGACCGGTGCTCTGGCTGGCCCGGTTCCACCCCGACAAGGGCCCCGACCTGGCCATCCGGGCCTGCCGCGCCGCGGGCCTGCCGTTGGTGCTCGCGGGCAAGTGCAACGAGCCCGCCGAGCGGCGCTACTACGACGAGGTGGTACGTCCGCTGCTCGGCCCGGACGTCACAGTGGTACGCGACGCCGACCGCCCCGCGGTGCTCCGGATGCTGATCGAGGCGCGTTGCCTGATCATGCCGATCCAGTGGGAGGAGCCGTTCGGCATCGTGATGCTGGAGGCGATGGCCACCGGCACACCTGTGGTGGCACTGGACCGGGGAGCCGTGCCGGAACTCGTCCGGCCGGGGGTGACCGGACTGGTCTGCACCCATGCCGACGAGCTGCCGGCGGCGCTGCAGGCGGTGACCGCTCTCGACCCGGCGGAATGTGTGGCGCACGTGGCCCGGACCTTCAGCGTCGAACGGATGGCAGCCGGCTACGAGGCGGTGTACCGGGGATTCCTCGCGGCGGCCCCGGATGGCGCGGCACGGGAACCGGCCCGCATCACGCGGACCTGAGAGCGGCGCGGGGTCAGGTCTGCGCGGCACCGAGCGCGGCGATCGCCGCGTCCAACTCCCGGGCGTACGCCGGGCTGAGTCCCTGCTCACCGAGGCGAGTGAAGACCTTCTCGCGCAGTCGCGCGACTCCCGGACCCAACTCGCCTTCCCCCTCGGCCACCGCCCGGGTCAGATTGCGCAGCTCGTTGCGCAGGTCGAGGCCGACGTCCTCGCGGATGCCGCCGTCGGCGAGACCCTCGCCGATCACCGTCTCCAACCGGTTCGCGGCCTCGGCCAGGGTGTCCGAACCGCCCGGCGGGGCGGGCGGGGTGCCGGTCG